>JBJMOT010000095.1:0-10084 GCA_045803585.1 Gemmatimonadaceae bacterium | reverse complement strand
GCAGCGCCGCCCCAGCGTGCCTGGGACGTGACCATTGATATCGAGCGCTGGCCTGAATGGACCGCGAGCGTCAAAAGCGTCCGTCGACTCGACACCGGGAAGTTCCGCGTAGGGAGCCGCGCCAAGATCAAGCAGCCGAAGTTCCTGGCTGCGGTGTGGGAAGTAACCGAGCTCGAGGATGGACGCAGCTTCACCTGGGTGACACGCAGCCCGGGGCTCAAGGCGACCGGCCGTCACCGCGTCGATCCCATTACCGGCGGGAGCCGGGCGACTCTCTCAGTCAGTTACGCCGGAGTGCTGTCCGGAATCGTATCGAAACTCCTCGGCCGAACTACCGAGAGATTCCTCACCCTCGAGGCGAACGGCCTCAAGAAACGCAGTGAGGCACGCTAGCAGTTCCCGCTTCCCGCCTCCCGCCTTCCGCGTTCCGCCTACCCGACGATCTTCTTCGTCCCCTCGTCCCACGTCACCGAGTTCTTTCTAAAGTAGGACTCGTTCGCCATGTGACACGCCAGCGCCGCGTTGTTCCCGAAGACAACGTCCTCAACCACCGGCCTGCGAACTCTCACTGCATCGAAGAAGTTCGCCAGGTGCGGCCGGGTGTCGTCGAAGTCCGCCATTCTGTAAGTCACTGACTCCTGCGCGGGCACCTTCGCCAGCTTCGCATCATTCTCGGCGTGCCATTGCTTCTCGTACTCCTCGCGCATGGCGCGCGGAAAACTGCCGGTGTAGTAGCACGGGTAGGTGTCGACTCCGAGCTGCGGCGTGAAGCTCACAGTGGAACCTGTCACCTCCAGCAATCCTTTCGATCCCTGGATTCGATAAATCTCCGGCATCTCGCAGGCGAGATTCAGCCGCATGTACACTGGCATGTCGCCGAAGTAGTACACGACGCTGTGCACGTCGGGCATGTTCCGCCCGTCCTTCCAGTGGCGAATTCCACCAACCGCGGCGGCGAAGCGCGCCGGCTGATTAATCCCGAGCATGAACATCATGCCGCTGATCAGGTGAACAAGCAGATCACCAGCGACTCCGGTTCCATACTCCTTCCAGCAGCGCCAACGAGCAAAGATGAGCGGGTTGAAAGCCTTCTTCGGCACGACGTCGCCCTGCCAGGTATCCCAATCAAGATTCGCTGGTGAGAGATCGAACGGTGGCGGATACTGCCACGCGCCGCACGGATCGTTGCGACCCATCGAGCCTTCGACAAGCATCAGATCGCCGAGCATTCCCTGCGCGATGATCTCTTTTGCCTTGGCGCAAACTTGTGAACTTACCCTTTGAGATCCAATCTGTACGATGCGCCCACTCTTCTTGGCTGCATCGACCATCGCGACGCCGTCGGCGGCGGTGTGGGACATCGGCTTCTCGCAGTAGATGTCCTTTCCCGCGCTCACCGCATCGATGACCACCTGGCGGTGCCAGTGATCTGGTACCGCGGCGACGATGCAGTCGATGTTCTTGTTGTCGAGCAGATCGCGGTAGCGCCTGGTCACTGGGAGATCGGGGCGGACGATCTCGCGAGCCAGGGTGTGGCGGCCATCGTACAAGTCGGCCGCGCCGGCGCACTCGACGCCTGGGAGCTGAATCGACGTGCCGAGCAGTCCGGATCCCTGCATACCGACGCCGATCATCCCGAACCGCAGGGTGTCACTCGCCGGCGCTGGTCTCACGCTGCGAGGCTCGGTTTCCTGCCCGAGAAGAACGGTTCTGGCAGCGAGTGATCCGCCGGCCGCGGCAGCGCCAATTTCCAGAAACTCACGTCGCGAATAACCGCTCTTCGACATTTGGCCTTCCTCGCAAAGAAGTGGTCGAACCACCCTCAACTTGCTGGATGCTCGGGCAAGAGAATATCGTATCACCTGCCGGAGACCGATAGGAATGCTCATCACCCGCCTTCACACTCAGGGGTAACCATGAATCGGCGCGAATTTCTTGCAGCTCTTGGAGTCGCAGCAGTGGCACCGCAGTTTGGCTGCTCTACGTCTGGCGCTGGCAGCACTGTGGGTGCGCGCCGTCTAAAGAACGTCGGCATCCAGCTCTATACTTTGCGCGACGACGCGCGGAAGAACCTGGAGGGTACGCTCGCCAACATCGCCAACGCCGGCTACAAGGAGGTCGAGCTCCTCAGCTCGATGAACAACTTCGGGATGCCGGCGCAGCAGCTGCGCGCCGTTCTCGATCGACTCGGACTTCGCGCTCCTTCTACCCACGTCGAGCCGGAGATCTTCACCAATCTTCAGCCGCAGATCGACACCGCGGCCATACTCGGCCATCAATACCTGATCGTCGCCAGCCTGCCCGACGGCGAGCACCTCGGACTCGACGACTATCGTCGCTGGGCGGATCGGTTCAATGAGGCGGGAGCACGCGCTTTACGCAGCAACATCCGCATCGGCTTCCACGATGAGGCCTGGGATTTCCGGAACATCGACGGCACCACTCCTTACGACGTCTTCGCCGAGCGCACCGATCCGTCGGTGGTGGCGCTGCAGCTGGATACCGGCAACGCGGCGATCGGCGGAAAGGATCCTCTGGTCTACATGCAGCGCTACGGCAAACGGTATCAGTTGTTCCACATCAAGGATGCGCCGAGCATAGGTGCCGACCACGACGTGGAGCTAGGCAAAGGTGTGGTCGATTTCCGCCGTCTGTTCGCCATGATTGATAACATCGATCAGAAGCATCTGTACGTCGAGCAGGAGACGTATCCCGGCGCGCCGATCGACAGCGTGCGTCGCGATTACGACTACATCTCGAAGCTGGAGTTCTAGAAGACCGTCCGGCAAATGCGGCGCGTCTTCCTGATGGAAGGAGGCATTGATTGCATCAGGCTTTGCTTTTGCGCGCCGCAGTGGCAGTTGTTTCCGGCTCTTCGTTTTCGTGTCAGACGGGCGATGCCATAGCGCCGCCAGGCTCGGAACCACTTGCAGTAGCCACAACCAGCAGGCCTGCGCTGCCCGGCGAATTCCTTCCGGTAGCGCAGGTCGCTGGTGGCGCCTCCACCATCGAGTTCATTGTGAAGCGTGAAGGATTCTGCATGTACGTCGACGCGACTTTGAGTCGCGAGCCGCACGATCTCGCAGTTATCGGCCGCGCGTACGTCGAGCCAGCAGACTGCGCCACCGCCGCGGCCCGGAGATCCGTCATCGAGTACCGCGGAACAATCCGGATCATGGAGCCCGGTGACTATCAGGTGCGTATCTTCGATGCGGAGGGGAACGGGACTCCGCACCTCATCGAGTCGAGCGTGGTCAAGGTTTCGTTATAGGTCCGCCTATCTGTCGATCGCGAACGGTGAGAGATCGAACGCCGTTCGGCCGTTGACGACAAGCTCCGCCTGCAGCTCACCTATCGCGCTGGCGAATTTGAATCCGTGACCTGAGCATGGACTCGATACGAGTACGTTGCGATGCTCCGGATGAAAGTCGATGACGAAGTCGTGGTCGCGCGTGTTGGTGAACAGGCAGACCGACGTCTCACGTACTTTCGATTCAGCCAGCTCCGGCAATATCGGACGGAGCGCTGCGCGAAGCGGCTCAACCTCTTCGGCTGAAACCCCCCGGCCGACGTGGTCGGGATCAGCGACCGATTGACCGTCGTGCATCACCGACGCCTTCACGCCTCGCGGCAACCGTGGAAACCCGTAGCAGATTGTGCCCGGTTTGAATTCATACGCGTAGATCGGGAACTCCTCCGCTTCGTACTCGGCCGCGAACGGAGCGTCGAACCAAAACACCGTTTGCCGCTCGACAGTGAGCTTCAGGTCCGAGACACCCGCCAGCCTCTCCGTCCATGCCCCCGCGCACAGGACGAGCCGATCCGCCAAGTATTCTCCGGCCGTGGTCTTCACCCGTGCGTCATCGCCAACCGCGGACCAGGCGACCACCGGCTCGTCGAAGTGCGTTTCTGCGCCCGCTGCAACCGCCGCCGCGAGATGCGTTCGTGTGCAGGCTTCAGGGTCGAGATAGCCCGCACGCGGATCGAGCACCGCCACCGCGCCCTCCGGAAGACGGAACGCCGGGAATCTCGGCATGATTTCATCCGCAGTCAGCACTTCATGGGGAAGCCCGTGCTCGCGAACGCTCCGCAGCGTACCGGCGACCACCATCCCATCGGGCGGACCGATCATCAAGCCGCCGGTGATCTTCATCAGCGAGGTGTCGTTCATATCCTCCAGCTCACGCCACAGGTGATGTGCGCGCTGAACCAGCGGCACGTAGAGCGGGTGCTCGAAGTACGTCTCACGAATGATGCGGCTGTCGCCGTGAGACGAGCCGAGCGAGTGGCCGGGAGAAAACTGCTCGAGTCCCAGCACCCGCACTCCACGTCGCGCTAGATGATAGAGCGTCGCCGAGCCCATCGCGCCGAGTCCGACGACGATCGCGTCGTAGCTATGTGGTTGAGTCATCCAGCGCTAAGTTGCATTTATATTGTGTAACTTCGCCGCTCGGAATTTCGTAGGATACCCTATGCTGACATTTCAAACCCGAGGCAGCAATGGATCCTGATGTTGCCAACTTTGGCGTCGTTATGGTAATCATCGTCGTGGTGGTTGCGGCCTTTGCATCGATCACGGTTCGCTTCATGCGCAGCATCAAACCGGCGACGCGTAAGGAGCTTCCCAGCCCGTTGTACGAGCAGCGGCTGGATCAGCTCCAGCAATCCGTCGACGCGATAGCCGTGGAAGTGGAAAGGATCGCCGAAGCGCAGCGCTTCTCCGCCAAACTGCTCGCGGAGCGTCCTGAGATTCCCGCCCTGCCACGCTGAAACCCGGAAGAGTGATGCTCTCGCTGCGACGGTGGCGGCCGCGTCACCTCCTCGCCGCCTGGTTGGCGTATTGGGCCGTACTCATCCTCGTCAAACTTTGGCCGGCGTTGCTCGCTGCGTGGCGGCTCTCGCGCACTGGCAGTCACGGTAACGCCAACGCCGCCGTCGGAGACGGACTCCTCAGCGCATCGATCAGCCAGTCGGGTCGCATCGTCTGGACCGGCTCTATTCCCTTTCTGACCCTCATACTGTTGCTGTGTCTGCCGCCGTTGGCGCTCTGGGTGGCGTGGCTGGTCGTGACATCTCGCACGAACAATGCGGATGCTCTTCGGCCGAAGGAGCAGCAGGAACGCAAAGAGCTGGCAGCACCTGATCGAATTCCAGGCACGACCGAATCATTCAGTCAACCCTCAATGCGCAAAAGGCGAGAGGAAATCTGATCGATGCCGTGCATCATGACACTCCTGGCTCTGGCGGCGCCGCGGCTCGTAGTAGCGGTGCTGTGGTTCTTCACCCATTGGTTCCGCGGTGTCTTCGACAACCTGCTCTGGCCGATAATCGGATTTGTCTTTCTGCCGACGACGTTGCTTTGGTACTCAGTCGTTCACAACTGGTTCGGAGGCCACTGGACGTTCTGGCCTGTAGTCGGCCTCGTGCTTGCGCTCCTTGTCGACCTCGGACCGGTCAGCGGGCGGAGAGTGCCGCACCGTCGCTGATCCGGTAAGTCTTTCCCTGCCGGAGGGCAACAATGTTCAGAAAGTGGTGTGCGTTAGCGGTGGCGTTGGTCGCCTGCGCGAAGTCCGACCGCACGAGCAGCAACGACAGCACCGCCGCCAGCAGTACCCAGGCATCGACCGCATCGTCAGCAGCGTGCGCGGCGGATAACGGGGGGATCACCCTCCCCGCCGGATTCTGCGCCGTGGTCTTCGCCGATTCACTCGGCCATCCACGTGACATCGTCATCGCATCAAACGGCGACGCCTACGTCAACACCTGGAGCGGACAGTACTTCAACACTCCCGCTCCTCCCGGTGGCTTCGTCGTCGCCTTGCGCGATACCAACAATGATGGAAAGGCCGACATCATCAAGCGCTTCGGCCCCGACCTGACACAGAAGAACGGCGGCGGGACAGGGATCGGCCTGTACAACGGATCGCTGTACGTGGAAGAGGGCGACACGATTTCCAAGAGAATCGTCCGCTACCCGATATCGACGGACAGCATGGCGCCGACCTCCGCCAAATCAGAGCTGATCGTCGACAAGCTGCCGGCGAAGGGCGATCACCCGATGCACCCGTTCGTCATCGATGGCAGCGGCAACATCTTCATGGACGTCGGCTCGGCGACAAACTCCTGCCAGGCGAAAAACCGCACGGCGAATTCTCCGGGGCAGAAGCCGTGTGTCGAGCTGCAGACCCGCGGCGGGATCTGGCGCTACGCCGCGAACAAAACGAACCAGCAATTCTCCTCGGCGGGCCGGTACGCAACCGGCATCCGGAACGCTGTCGGTATCGCGCTCGACGGCAACGGTCAGCTGTACTCGACGCAGCACGGTCGCGACCAGCTCGGGGACAATTGGTCAAAACTGTATACATCCGAGCAGGGTCAGAATCTTCCCGCCGAGGAGCTGCTGAAAATCGAACAGGGCGGTGATTACGGCTGGCCGTACTGCTACTTCGACGGCATACAGCAGAACACGCTCGTCCTCGCTCCTGAGTACGGCGGTGACGGCAAAACCGTGGGAGATTGCGCCGGCAAGAAGGCGCCTGAGGCCTGGTTTCCTGCGCACTGGGCGCCCGATGGCCTGGTGTTCTACACGGGCTCGCAGTTCCCCGCGCAGTACAAGGGCGGTGCTTTCATCTCCTTCCACGGCTCGTGGAATCGCGCGCCCGGCCCTCAGGGCGGATACAAGGTCGTCTTCGTTCCTTTCTCCGGAGGCAAGCCGACCGACCCATCCAAATTCGAGGTCTTCGCCGACGGATTCGTCGGCGGCCCAGTCGGCCCGGATGCCAGCGATAAGGCGAAGCACAGACCGACGGCCCTCGCGCAGGGCCCGGACGGCGCCATTTACATCACCGACGACAAGGGTGGACGCGTCTGGAAGGTCGTTTACCGCGGCGGAGCAAAATAGGCGAGTCTGAGCCGTAACCCAGCACTGCGCCTGTCGTCTAAAAGGTGAGACCAGCGGCGGCCACACGGTCGCCGCTGGTCGCATCTACCCTGCTCCGGACAACCAAATGAGTACAGCATTTCGTTCCCGCCGTGCCTCCTTGCGCGCGGCGTTCATCGGTCTTGGATCTGTCGGCGCGCTGGCCTCATGCGGCGGTGGTCATCACCTCGCCGAGTACCCATTTACGAGCCGGACGCTGGCGGTGATCTACATCGCCCCGCCATCTCCGGAGCTGCTCACCAGCTACTACGATCTCGGCAGCTCTCGCAATCCTGTCGAGGCAGTAGTGCGAGCTGGCGCGGATGCGGCGAGAGAAAAAGAAGGTCGCAAGGCGAGTGCACGTCTGGACAGCGCGACGGCGCGCATCGATATCCCTGCGGTCCTGGCGCAGCGCACTCTCCAGCGCGCCAGCAGATACCTCGGGACGCGGCCGAGCACCGATGAGAATACGGCCGACTATCTGTTGGAAGTCAGAATGGAGCGCTTCGGCATCAATGCCAAAGCCGATGAAGCAGCGTATCTGTTCACTTACGCGGAAGCGGTTCTGCTCGACCGGCGCACCGGCCGCGAAATCTGGAACAGCAACGTCCATGGCCGTGATCGGCTCACGCCCTACGTGGAGAGTACCAGTCCGATTCCAGGCTCGGTCATCACCGCCAGCACCATCGGCAGAGTGAGCGTGGCAGACTTTCAGGGGGCATTGAACCAGTTGATGGACTACTCGTCCAATCTGATCACCGACGAGCTGCGCGCAGCGCTGAGGGACGTCAGAAACAAATAGCTGTCTTGCAGCGACCACCCATTGACGCTACGTTCGCCCCCGCTCGGCATCATGCCGGGCGAAGGGCGTTCGTTAATTCAACGGGGGTTTCATGCCGACGTTGCAACGCGCCACCCGCATCTCGCTCTGCTGCTGCGCCACGCTGATCGCTGGATGCGCCAAGAAGGACAATGCCGCGGTCGATACGACTTCGACCATGGTGGCATCATCGACAGCTTCCACGACATCCGCCGCGCCCGCCGCGCCGGCACCGATCAACCTGGCTGACGTCGCCGGTAAGTGGAACATGTCCTCCGTTCCCGCCAGCGGCGATACGACACCGACGAAATACGTTCTGAACGCAACCGGCAACACCTCTGGTTGGACTTTCAATTTCGCCGGACGCGCGCCGGTGCCTGTGACCGTGACCGTCGACGGAGACAGTATCCGCACGGAAAGCGCGGAGTACTCCAGCGTGCGACGGAAGGGCGTCAAGGTTCGCACCATCGGTTGGTGGCATCTCCAGAATGGAACTCTTTCCGGCACGACCACCGCGCACTACGTCGTGAAGACTCCTGATTCAGTGATGGTTCTGACCAGCACCGGTACCAAGACGCCGTAGCAACCGCGCGCAAAAGGAGGCAGGATGTTCAAACCCAAAGGACCGAACTGTCAGAGCTGCGGAATGCCGCTCAGCAAGGATCCACTAGGCGGCGGTTCCAATGCAGATGGGAGCTTGAGCAGCGAGTACTGCAGCCACTGTTACCGGAAGGGAATGTTCATGCAGCCGAACATCACACCCGAGGAAATGATGAAGCTCGTCGAGGGAAAGCTTCGCTCGATGCATTTCCCCGGTTTCCTCGCCCGCAGGTATGCACGCGAAGTTCCGAATCTGCGGCGGTGGCGAGCGAAGCGCGGGACTCAGGCCGCGCGTGTCGCCGACACCGATCTACAACCGCGCGCCTGACTCTGTCGGCGGCTTGATCGGGGGCAGTGCCGCCTCGATCTCGCCGCGATGGGCCTCCAGCCACGGCGGAAGCACAAGGTGCTCGCCGAGCGTCGCCGGGTCTTCATCGACAGTGAATCCGGGGCCATCGGTTGCGATCTCGAACAACACTCCGCCCGGCTCGAGAAAGTAGACAGACTTGAACCAGAACCGGTCGATGACTTCGGTTGGCCTACGCCTCGCACGATCGATTCGCTCGCGAACTTCGAGCTCCGACTTGTCGTCGGGCACTCGCCAAGCAACGTGGTGCACGCCGCCGGTTCCCCAGCGACCGCGATCCGAATCAGCGGTTTCGCGAATCTCCAGATAGCGTCCGGAGCCGCCACCGCCGATCGAGAATCCCTGCCACTCCTGCTCGACTCCGATGTCGACGAAGCCCAGCACGCCGGTGAGGAACGACGACGTCAGGGCGAGATCGCGCTCCCACAACCGTACCGAATGCAGACCGCGAATCTGTTTCTCCGCTGGAACGGGACTGTCGCGCCATGGAGTGAATTCGCGGTCGTCGCCGGTCTCGTGCAGCGTCAACGGCAGTCCGTGCGGATCGCTGAAGGTGATGGCCGAAGTCCCGCGTCTCGTCTCGATCTCCCCGACGGCGAGATGATGCTCCATCAGGCGATCGATCCAGTAGTCGATCGCACCGAGGGGAATGGCGAGAGAAACTTCCGTCGCCAGACCAGCGCCTTGTTTAGCCGGCGGCATTTCCGGCCAGGGGAAAAAGGTGATGTCAGTGCCCGGATGTCCGTCGCCGTCGGCATAGAAGAGATGATACGTGCCAGGCGAATCCTGATTGACGCTCTTCTTCACCAGTCGCATTCCCAGCACGCCTGAGTAAAAGTCGACGTTGTCCTGAGCGGCCCCCGAGATGCAGGTTATATGGTGGAGTCCGGTTACGTCTGTCATCGGAGTGGTTGCTGGAGTGAAAGGCGAAGTTCTACGCAGGTTGACGTACTGCGTCCTGCCGCAAATTAGCGCATGATTCGCCCGTCAAAGGAGGTCGCCATGACAGAATCCAGATGGGTCGCAAACTACGACGACGGCGTGCCAGCCTCGCTGGAGCCGTATCCAGATCTCACCCTAATCGACTACCTGCGTGAGGCCGCGACAAAGTGGCCAGATTGCCCATTCCTGCTCTACCAGGGCGCAAAAGCCGATTATGCGACGCTTGACAAGGAAAGCGATGCGTTGGCCGTCGCGCTCAGATCGATGGGCATCAGAGCTGGCGACCGTGTGGCCATTTGTCTCCCGAACTGTCCCCAGTTTCTGGTCGCCGAGTTCGGCGCGTGGAAGATCGGCGCGATTGCGTGTCCATTCAATCCGACCTATACGGAGCGCGAAACCCAGGACGCGCTGCAGACAACTGGGGCGGAAACCGTCG
>JBJMOT010000094.1:0-5017 GCA_045803585.1 Gemmatimonadaceae bacterium | reverse complement strand
GCTTCTCGGTATGATCGAGCAGAACCGCGGCGTCCTTCACAACATGCGTGGGAATTTTGTCGCCGCCGAGGCGCGCTATTCCAACAGCCTTGCCGCGTTCGACCGAGCCAACGACCAGGAAGGAGTCTCTTCGGTCCTCAACAATCTCGGAATGCTTTACGCCAAGCTTGGCCATTACCAGCGGGCGATTGAGACATTCCAGCGATCGCTGTTGATAGCAAAATCACGAAATGATTCGCTGGTCGAACGCATCGTTACGCTCAATCTCGCGCAGGTCTGGATCGCGACTGGGAAACTGGACCAGGCCGAAAAAGCTTGTACAGAGTGCCTCAACGCGGCGCGAGAAAGAAACGATCATCTGACGATCGCTGAAGCATTCAAATGCCGCGCGCGGATCGAGCGCGAGCGCGGAGCATTCGATGCCAGCATCGCAACCCTTCGCATCGGGATCTTCGAGGCCGAAGGAATCGAAGACCAGCTGCTTCAGGCGGAGATGCTACGGGAGCTCGGGCAGACATCGCGCGCGCTCGGAAACTCCGCCGATGCGCGCCTTGCCTGGCGCGAAGCTGCCGAGTCCTTTGAGGATGTTGGTGCGCAATACGAGGCGGCCGAGATCAACGCTCTTCTGGCGTCGCTTCCCGCTTAGACGTCCGAATCTGAAATCGAGCGTTCGCGCTGCGCCCAACCGAGTGTAAGTGCTGAAAAACGGGTGACTTGAGTCCCAGTTTCCTCGTCTGCTAGGTAGGCCCCCGAAGCTCATTTGGGGCTCGATACGCTCGACGAATTCACAATTCCGCGCGGATGCGCACGATCTCCGCGCTAGAATGGGACGGTCCATTATTTCAGCCCGATCGCAGCTCGCCTCGGCGGATCGCTGGGACGCTCACGTAATCGGTGAGAGCGCAGCCCTCCGCGAAGTCATCGCTTTAGCGACTCAGGTAGCAGCCAGCCGCAGCGTCACCGTCTTGCTGGTCGGCGAGACCGGTACCGGCAAGGAGCTATTCGCACGCGGAATCCATGCGGCGAGCGCCCGCGCCCCTGAGCCCTTCGTTGCCATCAACTGCGCGGCGATTCCAGAAACCCTTCTCGAGAGTGAGCTATTCGGGCACGAGCCGGGGGCGTTTACGGATGCGCGGTCGCTCAAGCGCGGTCTGTTCGAGGTAGCGGGAGCGGGGACTGTATTTCTGGACGAAGTCGCCGAGCTCCCCTTGAAGCTCCAGGCGAAGCTTCTCCGAGTGGTCGAAGACAGACGTTTTCGCCGCCTGGGTGGGTCTGAGGAACGCGCTCTTGACGCGCGGATTGTCGCGGGGACAAACTCGTCCCTGGAGACGGCCGTAGCCGACAATCGTTTTCGGGCCGATCTCTTTTATCGACTGAACGTCGCGAGGCTGGAGCTTCCGGCGCTACGCGAACGCGACGGCGACATACCCATCCTCGCCAACTATTTCGTCAAGCGGCACGCCGAGAGCGAGGGCAAGGAGAAATTGCACCTTGGACAGGATTCAATCAGCGCGCTCGAAAGGCATCGTTGGCCAGGCAACATCCGTGAGCTCAAGAACGTGATCGAGCGCGCGGTCGTCGTTTGTTCAGGCGATGTCATCCAGCCGCATCACCTGTCCCTCCAGCGCCGGTCGTACATACCGCTTGTCGAAACACCAGCCGGCGGCGTGATCCGCATTCCTGCCGAGGGCAAATCTCTGCAAGCGATTGTCGACGAAGCGATTCATACGACCATTGGGCTCACCGGCGGCAATCTCAGCGCCGCCGCGCGCATTCTCGGAATATCCCGACCGACGCTCACTAGAAAACTGCGCGACGATGGCTCATCACGACGCACAATCCTAGCGTCGTCATGACCAGCCGATCCACGTCTCGCCGGAGCGAGGTGGAATCAGGGGCGGTCAAGGCACTCATAGAAGAGGCGAAGCTGGCGGAGAAGGAAGGCCGCTGGACAGATGCTGCGTCCCGGTACGAAAGCCTCGTCAGGAATTCTTCAGCGGATCCCCAGCACCGTTTGTCAGCGCTGCGCTGGCTGGGCCGCGCTTATCTGGAACAGGGAAATCGAGGGGCGGCGATCGATGTCCTCGAGGCGGCGGTAGCAGCCGCTACGCAGTCGGGATCTCCTTCAGCGATCGCGCAGGCGTTGAACGTGGTCGCGATCGTCCATCAGACTGGAGGCGATCTTGATCGCGCCGAGTCCATGTATACCGAGGCTCGAATCACGGCGCAGTCCATCAAGGACGCCGAAGCCCTGGCCATGATCGATCAGAACCTGGGCACTGTGGCAAGCATTCGCGGCGATGTTCGTCGCGCTCTGGAAGCCTTTCATCTAAGCCTGGATGGATATCGGGCGCTGGGCTTGAAGGATCAGGCGGCGCAGGTACTCAACAACATCGGCCTCGCCTACAGCGATCTTGGGGAGTTGGACCGGGCGGCGTCGGCTTACGCAGAGGCGCAACAGACGTTCGGCGAAGAGCGCGATCATACTAACCAGTTGAACGTCGCTCTCAATCAGGTGCAGCTCTGTATCGCCACCGAGCGGTTCGATGAAGCGCAGCAGAGAGTCGAACCGCTGCTTGCGCTGACCGGCGACATCGCTCCGTCGTGGAGAGGCGAAGTCTTCCGTCACGTCGGTGTTATCGCCAGAGAGCGCGGCGACTACATGAGAGCCGCCGAGTATCTGGGTCGGGCGAGCGAATGCGCTGAGGAAGCCGAGGACCTATTGCTCAAGGCAGATGTGACGGAGCAGCTGGCGGAACTTTACTGGACCCAGAAACGTCATCGCGACATGCTGGCGCATCTCAACCAATCGCACGCGTTGTACTCGCGACTGAAGGCTCAGCACCGAGTGGCGCAGGTAGAACGACGGAATGCCGCACTCGAGGCCCGCTTCCTGGAGATGGCGCACCACTGGGGCGACTCCATAGAGAGCAAGGATCACTATACCCAGGGCCACTGCCAGCGAGTGGCTTTTTTCGCGTGCGTCCTTGCTGACAGCACCGGCATGGATTCGCGGTCGCTCTTCTGGTTCAGGCTTGGCGCCCTTCTGCACGACATCGGCAAGATCATCGTCCCAACCGAGGTGTTGAACAAGGCCGGTCACCTCTCCGAGGAAGAGTGGGCGATCATGAAGCGCCATCCGGAAGCTGGCCTCGAGCTGGTTGCAGAGATCGATTTTCCGGGAGATGTGCGCGCCATCATTCGTAATCATCACGAACGGTGGGACGGCCAGGGTTACCCCGACGGCCTGGCAGGCGAAGCGATACCATTCGCCGCGCGGATCCTCTGCGTCGCCGACGTCTACGACGCGCTCACGACGGCGCGGTCATATCGCGACAGTCTTCCACACCATCGGGCCGCACAAGTGATGCGGACATCGACGGGACAATTCGACCCGCACTTGCTGGAGATATTCCTCGCTTGGGCAACGCACGCCAACGTAGCGGACCACAAAACTCCCCAAGGCCTAGCAACTTTCGCCATAGGAAAATCTGGATGACGCTCGAAAGGCGCCTCTACTCGTTCACGCTTTCAGTCATTCTCTTGAGCGCGTGCTCGAGCGAGCGACGTGTCGGCGGAAGTATCGTACTGTCCTCAGCCGCCGACGCCGACGTACTCTTTCCACCGCTGACGATCACGCTGGTGGGGAAGCAGATCACCGACCAGGTTTTCGACAATCTCGCCGATGTTGGCGCCTCATTGAACACGGTCGGCGATGCCGGATTCACTCCGCGTCTGGCAGACAGATGGCGCTGGAGTCCCGACTCGTCTTTTGTCTCCTTCCATATCAATCCCGACGCGAAGTGGCACGACGGCGTCCCTGTGGGAAGCTCGGACGTCCGCTTCACTTTTCGGCTGGTCAAGGACACGAGTCTCGCTTCGCCGCTGTCGTCGAATCTGGACAACGTGGATTCAGTGACTACTCCGGACTCACTGACAGCGGTCGTCTGGTTTCATCAGCGAATGCCCGACGAGTTCTACAAGGTGGCGAGTCCGGTAGTGATCCTCCCCGAGCATCTACTGTCAAAGACTGCTCCCGCCGCGCTACACGAGAGCAAGTTCGCGCGCGCGCCGGTGGGCAGTGGACGCTTCAGATTTGGCTCGTGGGAGCGCGCCTCCCGGATTGTGCTTCAGGCGGATTCCACGAATTACCGGGGGAGACCGAACATCGATCGAGCGATCTGGCTCATCGCGGCGGATTACAACGCCGCGTCACTGCGCTTCCTGAACGGTGACGCAGATTTCCTGGACGTGGTCCGCCCGGAACTCATTCCGCAGGTCAAAGCAAAGGCGAAGAATCTCATCTTCGCTCCCGGGAGTCTGGATTACGGTTATGTCGCCTTCAACCTTCGCAACGCCGCCAATACTGGTCCCAACCAGGTTTTTGGGGAACGCGAGACGAGGCGAGCACTGGTGATGTCGGTCGATCGAAGCGCGATCGTCCGGAATGCATTCGATGCTCTCGGTCTCGTATCTCACGGGCCCGCGACGCGCATTCTTGCCACCTCGGATACGACACTCGGTATTTCCTTCGATACAGCGGCAGCTGCGCGCAGCCTGGATTCGCTTGGATGGCGCAGAGGCCCTGACGGATTTCGCAGTCGCGGAAAAACTCCGCTCGCGTTCTCCTTGATGGTCCCGACTTCGAGTGCTACCCGCATGAAGATCGCGGTCCTTTTGCAGGATCAATGGAAAAAGGCGGGCGCGAACGTCCGGCTGGACGCGATCGAGCTGAATTCGTTTGGGGCTCGCATGGAGGATCGAAAGTTCGACGCGTTGCTCAACGGGTGGCATATCGACCCGACCCCTTCGTCGGTGCGAGAGGAGTGGGCGAGCTCCGAGATCAAAAAGGGCGGATACAATGAAACCTCGTATCGAAGCCCGTCGTTCGACGCGGTGATCGACAGCGCCGTCAAGGAGATGAATCCGACGCGGAGCGTTGAGCTATACCGTCGCGCATATCGAATTCTGATCGACGACGCCCCGGCCATCTGGCTGTACGAGCTTCGAACCGTGC
>JBJMOT010000093.1:0-5708 GCA_045803585.1 Gemmatimonadaceae bacterium | reverse complement strand
TGTACTGTACGGCTCGAACATGGCGCGATCGAAACTCAAGATTCCCGCCGCGAAAACAGGGACTGCGCGCAACATGAACACCGTGGCCAAGTTGGCTGAGCTCGCCCGAACACGACCGTAGAGCCGAACTACTCCGACAATTTCGCGCGTCGCAGCGCAATGACTTCGGCCGGTCTCTCCGCAACCCAGTAATTGTCATCGTGCGCGAGAACCGCCGTCTGCTGTGGCGTCTCGAAAGCCGTGGGTCCGACGATCCGTCCCCCCGGCCTTACAACACGGACAGCGTCACCACTAATCGACTTCTCGAACCACGCATCGAACGCCACACCCTGGACTGAATTCGCGGCCAACGGGATCCGCTTCGCCGCTCGCACCAGCCCGACCCGCTCGGAGACTTTGACCTCACCCGGCGCGTTGAGCGCGATTACTCTCAAATCTGCCATCGCCGCAAGCTCCTGCGCAGCGTAGGCCCAGAGCCCGCCGAGTACGATCGTCGCGCCGGGCTGGGTTGCGTCGAGGTACGCACCCGCACGGGTCGCCAGCTCCTCCCTCTTGTGCCCGGCAGCGCCGCGCTCATCGTCGCATTCACGGATCGGCTCCCCCGCGGTGAAATCAGCGACGCCATTCCTGATCGGGTACTCGGCGTGGCAGATGGGACAACCGAGGGTTCCTTCCATCACGAACCGATTCGTTATCTCACTGAACGACGCCACCAGCCAGGTGTCCTCGTGCTCATTGACGCAGCGCAACAGATCGATCAGCTCGATGAACAACGGACCGCCTCGTACCGGCTAGCTGTGGGACAGCCGGAGCTCGTCGACGTTCACCGAATCCGGCTGGGTAAGCGCGTATATCACCGCCCGCGCGACATCGTCAGGCTGAAGCATCGGACGTTTGGCGGGCGGCTTTTCACCGGGGTCGCTCAGAGTGACGTCGTTCCAGATATCCGTATCGGTTGAGGCCGGTGAGATCAGGGATGCGCGCACTCCGGTACCACGCAGCTCGGTGCGCAATACTTCGTGCACCGCGCGCAATCCAAACTTGGCCGCCGAGTACGCGGCGTTCCCTCCGAAGATGGTGCGGTCGGCGACTGATCCGATGGTGATGATGTGCCCGCGACCGTGCTTCTTCATGTCTGCGAGGAAGGCGCGCACGAAAAGGAACGGAGCGACGAGATTGGTATTGAGCAGTTGACTGAATTGTTCGACAGTGGTTTCCTCGACGGACGCAATGCTGAAGATCCCGGCGTTGTTGACCAGGATATCCGGGGCGCCATTCAGCTCGGAGCTGATGCGGGAAGTCGCCCGCTCAACACTCTCCGGGTCCGTCACGTCTGCAATGACGGCAATGGAGCCGGGAATATTTGCCGCCTGCTCCGCCAGTCGTTTCTCGGTGCGGGCAATGAGAACGACCCGGACGCCCTCTTCGCCGAGCGCCGTCGCGATTCGCGCTCCGATTCCCCTCGACGCGCCGGTGACGACAGCGCTGCAGCCATCGAGCGACTTCACGATTAATCGCGGCCGTTGTGAGCGAGTCTCAGAAACTCGTCTCGCGTCTTCGGATCTTCTCTGAATGCACCACGGAGAGCTGAAGTGATGGTCTTCGAGTTCTGCTTCTCCACTCCGCGCATCATCATGCACAGGTGATATGCCTCGATCACTACACCGACGCCGCTCGGGTTCAGTACGCTGCACAACCCCTCGGCGATTTGTTCGGTCAGTCTCTCCTGGACCTGTAACCGGCGCGCATAAACGTCGACGATCCGCGGAATCTTGGAGAGCCCAACGATTTTACCGTTGGGGATGTAAGCGATGTGCGCCTTGCCAAAGAACGGCAGCATGTGGTGTTCACACAGCGAATAGAGCTCGATGTCACGCACCATGATCATGTTGTCGTGCTCTTCCTTGAACACGCCCTTCCCCACGACTTCCTTCGCGCTGGTGCTGTAGCCCTGGGTAAGGAAAGCCATCGCGCTCGCGACACGGGCCGGCGTGCGCTGTAGCCCTTCGCGCTTGGGATCTTCGCCGAGCATCTCGAGCTGCCGGCGAACGAGCTCCTCGAACTCCTTATTGTCCGGTGTATTCGACATAGTTGTTCTCGGTCTCCCACAACCCCAGCTTGACGAGCCTGGCCGGCTTCACTTGCGGCGAAAGAATCTTCCAGAACGCGACGATGATGTTCTCCGACGTCGGGATCACTCCCTTCATGAACGGAACATCGAGATTGAAGTTCTTGTGGTCGACGATGTCGACGATTTCGCGCTCGACGATTTTCTTGAGCTGCGAGAGGTCCCAGACGTAGCCGGTCTTTGGATCGATGTCACCTTCGACGGAGACATCGAGCGTGTAGTTATGGCCGTGCCAGTTGGGATTGTTGCACTTCCCGAAAAGCCGCGAGTTCTCGGCGTCCGACAGCTCGGGATTGTGGACGCGATGCGCGGCATTGAACCGCAGGCGGCGGGTGACTGTTACGCGTGACATGTTTAGGGTAAGATAACGCTTCGCGTGCGTGCATCGCACGCATGCTTCGCACGCATAGATAGCGTTTTAGAGCATTCGGAGGCTAAATCGCCCGTGAAGCTATTCGCCGCACAAACAAAAATGAGCTCCGCCGGTCAACTGGCGGAGCTCAAAAATGGGACGGAGAGGTTTTTTGAAGCCCGGTCGAATTTTTGAGGCCCTCACCTTGCCTTCCGTCTTCCCCGCACTGGGGCCTGACGTCAGCATAGTTTATCGGACCCACTCGAAGGACTTGTTGGCTCAAAAAGTGAGTTCCCCGCCCCAACGATGGTGCTGAAAAGTCTTGCGAAACAGTTGCTCAAATGACTGTCTGAACATACCGGTCGTCACACTCAAGGTCAACGAATTTTCCCTATGGATATCTGGATAATCGCCGCTGTACTAATGCTTGCAATTTGGGCGTTCGTCACCTTCACGACGGCCGCTCCCGGATGGATCCATCTCCTCCTTACTGTCGGGCTCTTCCTGCTGATTTACCGAATCGTCGTGCGAGGGACGCGCGGCGTGGACCGCAACCCCAAGGCCTGATGGCGGGACGCGGGTCTTACTCCTATGGCAGCGAAGGACCCGCGACAGCCGTCGCCGAGCAGCCTCAGCCACTCTCGGCGGACAAGAAAAAACCGGTCTTGGTTACCGGCGCCAGCGGACTCGTTGGAATTCACACCTGCCGCGAGCTCTGCAAGAATGGATGGCAGGTGCGAGCGCTCATCCGGGATCCCGCCAAAGCAGCGATGGCGCTCGGTCAGCTGCCGGTCGAGTTCCGCGTCGGAGATGTAAGAGACGCAAGCGCATTGAGAAGCTCGCTCCATGGCTGTGGCGCGGTGGTCCATCTGGCGGCAATCGCCATCGAGAAGAAAACGGAGAAGTACGTCGAGACCAACACCGCGGCCACCGAGCGTCTCATCTCGGCATCGAGAGCCGAGGGCGTGTCGCGACTGATCTTCATGTCGCAGAATGGGGCGGACAGCAGATCGCCGTACCCGTTCCTGCACAGCAAGGGCATAGCGCAGGACTCGGTGAAGACGAGCGGACTGCAGTGGACAGTGCTGCGGCCGTCCGTGATTTTTGGACCGGAGGATCAATTCGTAAACGTGCTGGCCAGATTGATCCGGCTTACGCCGAAGTTCTTTCCGCTGCCGGGCGGAGGGAAAGCGCGTTTTCAGCCGATCGCCGTCGATGATGTCGCCAAAGTGGTTCGGCTCTCACTCGAGAAGAAAGAGACCTTGCACCAGGCGTTCGACCTCGGCGGCGCTGTACCGCTCACTCTCAAGGAGATGACCGAGCGCATTCTCAACGCGATGCAGACGACGCGAACGCTGGTCCCCGTTCCGGTGAGACTGCTGCGGCCGCTAGTTGTTCTTGCGCAGCGGTTCCTGCCGAATCCGCCGGTAACACCGAGCCTGCTGGATCTGCTTGCGCTCGACAACACGGTGACGAAGAACGCGCTGACCGAGTTTTTCAAAGTCGTGCCGATTCCGTTCGCCGCCGACGAGCTGCAATACCTGAGACGCATCACCGCGCGCAGCGCACTGAAGTCGCTTTTCAGCCGACCATGAAATCCTGGATCTGGTTCAGGGCCCTCGCGATCGTGCTCGGGGTCTTCACGCTCGGGCACACCGTCGGCACGATGCACCCGGTTACCAACGCCCCCGAGGAGGCAGCGGTCATCAGCACCATGCAGCAATATCGCGTGCCGGTGATGGGCTTCCTCCGCAGCTACTGGGAATTCTATCGCGGGTTCAGCCTGTCGATCAGCGTCCTCCTGGCCGCTCTGGCTGTATTCGCGTGGCAGATCGGCACATTGAGTCGACGAAACCCGCGCGGGGCGCTGCCGCCTGCCTTCACAATGTTGATCGCCTGCGTCGCTAACGCGATCGTGACGTTTTCGTATTTCTTTACGGCGCCGATGGTACTTTCGACAATCGCCCTCATTTGCGCGGCGGTCGGAGTCGCTCTTCTCCGGAAAGAAGTCGCGTTGCCTGCGCGAGCGGGTTAACCGCCGCGACGCCGAGTGCGGCTCTTCGTCTCGCGCCCTGGCGCCTCTGTTATACCGGCTCCGAAACCAGCCGCCACCAGCGCCAGCAGCGCGGCTCCTCGTGCGACCACACGGAAGCCCGAGAGAAAGGATTCGCTGATCGCGACCTGAAGATTGGAGCGGCGCTCGGGCTCCAATGGGATGCTGTCGAGTTCAGCGCCTGCCATCTTCGGAACCTCCTTCTTCAGCTCTGCTCTTACTGCCGGCGAGATCCACGATTGCTCGAGCGTCGGTCGCATCTTTTCGTCGAAACGTCGTGTCAGCACCACGCCGAAAACCGCGATGGCCAGAAGACCGGCGACGCGTGAGACGCTGTTGTTGACGCCGGACGCTACGCCGGCGTGTTCTGACGGAACCGCACCCATGACTGTGGTGGTGAGTGGCGCAATGGTTATCGCCATTCCCAGACCGAGGACAACCACCGCCGGGAAGACTCCAATCCAATAGGAGTCCTTGATTCCAACCCGCGCGAACAGCGCGAGCCCGATCGCCGAGATGACCGGGCCCACTGTGAGCGGCAATCGTGCGCCCGTCTTCGCGACCAATCCGCCCGACCATCGCGAAAGGACGAAGACAATAATTGGAAAGGGCAGAAACGCCGCACCGGCGGCCGTCGCCGAATAATGCTTGACCTGGATCAGCAACAACGGCACGAGGAAGAAAACAATCCCCAGTGCGCCGTACAGGAGCAGCGTCAAGAGATTCGTCAGCGAAAAAGCTCGCGACTCGAATAGGTGAAGCGGCATCATCGGGTTCTTCTCTCTGAGCTCGGCGAGGATCAGCAGACCCAGCGACACGACCCCAATTATCAACGAGCCGATCACGAGTGGATGCCCCGGACCAAGCGGAGGCCACTCGAGTAGTCCCAACACGATCCCACCGAGACCCAGCACCACAAGCAGTGCTCCGATCCAGTCGACTCCTCGAGTCCGTGACGAATCGTGACTCTCGTCCATGAATCGGAACGAGAGAAAAACGACGATCGCCGCCAGTGGAACGTTGATGAAGAACGCTGATCGCCAGCTTACGTGCTCGATCATCCAGCCGCCGACTACCGGACCGATTGCCGTAGTGATAGCGCTGAAACCTGACCAGGTGCCGATTGCGCGTCCGCGCTCGGCGCCGTCGTAGGTCGCGCTGATTATGGCGAGACT
>JBJMOT010000092.1:0-62094 GCA_045803585.1 Gemmatimonadaceae bacterium | reverse complement strand
CATCCACCGTGCGCCGAGGGGAGCGAGCGGGGGCACGGTTCAGAAGCAATGGCACCATCATATGCTCCCGGTGCAGCGCGCCGTGCGACGAGACATGCGGGATGGGCTCATAGCGCGCTCGATAATCCCAATCCTTCGCGGCTGACAGAATGATGTCACCGCTCCTCGGCGACGCGACGAGATGCGCGATCTGCACCAAACCGTCGGGATACTCGCTCGCCAGTGTCGCGTCGTAGGCCTCGGCCTCGCCGATTGATTTCAGCTCACCCAGGCCCAATGGGTCGCCCGTGACAGGAATGTAGGAATACTTCGCCTCGTTCCAGGTGAGAGTGGCTGAGCCGCGAGTGGCACTGCGAATGTGGCAGCTCGACACACTCGTTGGCAAAATCATCAGATCGACTGACGGGCGATCGAGGAGGCGGGTTCCCAACTCGTTCCACTTTCCGGCGAGTGATGTCCAGAACGGTCGTGATTTCTCGCCGAGCTGCACGTAGAGGTGGGTCATGGCATTGCCGCTGACCATTACAGCGACATCAGCGGATGTTCGCAACACAAAGGGATGCGCCAGCGTGGTGTAGCCCCATCCATTGATCAAGGCGACCAGATCTTCGTGCTCACGCACCGTGGAGTGGCCGTGGTCGCTGCCGACCCAGATGTGCAGTTTTTTCCAGCGGCCATCACGCTCCGCGTCGGCGCGGATCTGCGCGACGGTGTCGTCGACTATCCGAAGCGCATCCGCGACGATTGGCGCATTCTGACCTTCGGCGTGTGAGGTCTTGTCGATGCCGGTGAGAGCGACGAAGGCGTAACGCGTGCGCCTGGTCCGCAGCCTGTAGGCTGCCTCTTCACCGACGCTGCGGTCGATTGCCAGCCAGCCGCGGACATTGCCGCGAAAATGCGTGGCGCCCGCGCGCGCCACGAAACCGGGGCTGCGACCGATTCGATTTGTACGGCGCAACCCCCGGCTGATCACGCTCAACGCGCCGAAGCTTGGCTTGGCGAGCTCGAAGATCGTTGGCGACGCTGGATCGATGTCGCGATCGACGAAACGCATCTGCGGCCCGACGTAACTCCTGGAATGTCCCGACATCCTGCGGATACGATGCGACCGGTCGTACCACCTAAGCCCGGGAAGTCCGACACTGCCCGGATATCGTCCCATCAAGAAGGGCGCGTAAGCCGGACCTGTGACGGAAGGGAATACGGATGTGATGGTCGAGAGCGTTCCTTGGTCGCGGAGAGTAGCGAGCGCCGGCAGCTGACCCGAGTCGATGTGACGAGTGAGAACATCCGGCCTCGCCCCATCCGCTATGATCATGACAACCTGCGCGCCGTCACCTGGCGGGCTTTGTGCAGACGCACGCAACTTTAGTTTCCCGATAAAGAGAGCAGAGCCCGCGACAGCGGCGAACGATGAAGAACAGAAAAGATAAAGCTGAAGCGGAGCCGAAGAGCGTCCGCCGCCCAGGCCCGACCAAAGCGCGAACCGCCGGCGGCAAGAAGCTCAACCCGGAAGTGATGGCGTCCGCAGAGCAGAAAGCTCTCGAGGGACTCAAGCAGCGGACCGAAGAAGGACATCTCAAAGCCGGCCGTACGCCGCCTTCTCAACAGGCTGGCAGGAGATCCGGCGCTACCCGTGTGGTCGACGACGCCATTCGCGACGCGGCGCCGATCACAGAAGACGAAAAGCTCCTCCAGCAATCCGGACCCAAAGTCGATTTCACTCGCACGGATCCGTGGCGTGTGCTGCGCATCATGGGCGAGTTCATCGAGGGTTTCGACACGCTCGCATCCATCGACAAGGCAGTGACGATCTTCGGCTCCGCTCGCATCGGCCCGGATGATCCGCACTACGAGGCAGCCGTGGAGACTGCGCGACTGCTGGCCGAGGCGGGCTTCGCGATAATCACCGGTGCGGGACCGGGCATCATGGAGGCGGGAAACAAGGGCGCGAAGCTCGGCGGGGGCCGCTCGATCGGGTGCAACATCGAGCTTCCCTTCGAGCAGGGCGCGAATCCGTACGTCGACACGCTCATCCACTTCAAGTACTTCTTCGTTCGCAAGACGATGTTCATCAAGTACTCGGTGGCATTCATCATTTTCCCGGGTGGGTTCGGGACGCTCGACGAGCTTTTCGAAGCGGTCACTCTCATTCAGACGGGAAAGATCTACAAGTTTCCTGTCATACTTTTTGGGCGCTACTACTGGGCGGGACTGCTGCGGTGGCTACACGCGCGCGTTCTGAGTGAAGGAAAAATTTCCGACGGCGATCTCGATCTGATGCTGGTGACAGACGACCCAGCCGAGGCCGCCCAGGCGATCATCTCGGCCTACAAGTCGCTTGGTAAAACTGGCGGCGATCAATACGACGAACGACGGCGGTCAACGGACATCGAGAGGTCGGGGCCGAGGGGCGATGTCAAAAAAGCATAGCAACGCCGGGAAGGGGAAGGCCGGAGGCGGCAAGCGAAGCGGCGGGAGAGATCGCGGTGGGTTCAAGGCATCGCGGCATGGGAAGGCCTCAGCCGCAGGTCCCAAGGCGCAGCAGAAGCTCGCCGCGGAGCAGCGCGAGAAACAGGGAGTGCAGCACACTGCGCACGAGGCGAGCCGCTTTCTTAAAGGACAGCGTATCGATCCGCGTCGCATCGATGGCAAGGAAACCGTAGCCGATCTGATCGAAGGGACTTATCTCGCCTACAATGCGGCGCGTCTGCGCGAGGCCTGCCAGCTATTCACCGGAAAGATGCTGGAGCCTGATGTTACCGTCGGCCTTTCGATCACCGGCGCGCTGACTCCGGCGGGACTGGGGATGTCGGCGTTGATTCCGCTGATTGAAGGCGGCTTCGTCGACTGGATTATTTCGACCGGCGCAAATCTCTACCACGACACGCATTTCGGCCTCGGCCTCGCAATGCACCGAGGCAATGCCCAGGAGTCCGACGTCGTGCTGCGCGAAGAAGGCGTGGTGCGGATTTACGACATCTTCTTCGACTACGACGTCCTGCTTTCGACTGACGCGTTCTTTCGAAAGATCATCACCGGCAAGGAATTCCAGCGGCCGATGTCGAGCGCGGAGTTCCACAATCTCGCCGGCAAATATGTGCGCGAGCGCGAGAGAGCCCTTGGGATCGGGCAGAAGTCGCTGCTCTCCGCTGCCTATTCGTCGGGAGTCCCTATCTACACATCGTCACCCGGCGACAGCTCCATCGGGATGAACATTGCCGCCCTCGCACTCGACGGCAACAAGCTGGTGCTGGATCCAAACGCTGACGTAAACGAAACCGCCTCGATCGTTCTCGATGCCAAACGTGGCGGCGGCAAGAGTGGCGTGATGATTCTCGGTGGTGGCAGTCCGAAGAATTTCATGCTCCAGACGGAGCCGCAGATCCAGGAAGTGCTGGGGATCGACGAAAAGGGGCATGACTACTTCCTGCAGATCACTGATGCGCGTCCCGATACTGGCGGATTGTCCGGGGCTACTCCCGCGGAGGCCGTCAGCTGGGGGAAGATCGATCCCGACAGACTTCCCGATGCAGTCGTGTGTTATCTCGATTCAACCGTAGCCCTCCCGCTGCTTACCTCGTACGCGTTCGCCAAACACAAGCCGCGACAACTGAAGCGGCTGTTCGACCGGCGCGAGTCGATGATGGCGAGCTTGAGAGACGAGTACGAGAAGTCCTCGACCCAGCCAGTGGAGATCGATCACACGGATTCGAAGCTGCCGCAGCACCGGTAGGCGCCGATTGCCCCTGGCCGCCGGAGCCCCTAGCTTGAAGGAGCGGCGCCCGACCTTCCATCGCGGTCGGGCGCTCATTTTTTGATGTAAAGCCGCCCGCGACAAAGGCTCGGTTCATGATCGACGAACTCAAAAAAACCCTCGGTGCAGAAGCGGAGCGTCTTCAGCACGAGCTGAACGTCACTCTTCCGCAGGAGATCCGCAAAGCCGTCGAGCTGGGCGATCTGCGCGAGAACAGTGAGTACAAAGCAGCGCTCGAGCGGCAGCAGTTCGTGCAGGCGCGGCTCGGCCAGTTGCGCCAGCGCCTCAGCAAACTCTCCCAGATTGACGTCTCACAGATCCCCGCCGACAAGGTCGGCCTTGGCTCGAAGGTAGTGGTCCAGGACGAGCAGACTGGTGAGCGCGAGAGCTACAGTCTGGTCTTCGGGGATTCGGTTGAGTTCGAGGAAGGCCATGTCAGCATGTCATCGCCCATCGGTCGTACCCTGGTTGGCAGAAGCGTGGGCGAGACAGTCGTTCTGAAGCTGCCGGCGATAACGCGACGCCTCAAGATCCTCGAGCTCAAGACTATCCACGACGCAGCGTAGCTCTGCGCACCGGGTCCCGGCACTCGCCGCTCAATAGCAGCCGTCCACCGCTCGAGCGAGGAAATATGCTTGTCGCGACGAGCGCTTTCCGATAGCTCTCTCTGGAACGCAGTTACCGGAGGGGTGATCAAAATGAAGGGAATTTTTGTCGCGCTGACAGTCGCGGCCGTTTGTGCTTGTGGCGGTTCTGGAGGGGGGTCTAACACCACGGCACCGAAGAATCCGCCGCCCGGAAATACGACGACGCCATCGGGTGGTGTCTCGGTGACGAACGATGCTTTTTCGCCGGGGACGAAAACTGTCGCTGTCGGAACGACGGTCAAATGGGCGTGGAACACCTGCAGCAGCGATCCCTACTACGGCACCGGGCAGACCTGCACGTCACACAGCGTCACCTTTGACGATGGAACGACGTCGCCGACGCAGGACCAGGGCACCTTCGAGCGTACGTTCAGCGCCGCGGGGACCTACAACTACCACTGCGTGATCCACGGCGCGGCCATGACCGGAACGATTACGGTCCAGTAATCGCCGGCTGTTAGCTGTGAGCAGTCGCTCGGCCGCGTTCTGAGGAGATTTCGAAACAGCACCTCGGACGCCCCGAGCGATCGCATCTCTCCGTCACGTTCGCGCCGACGACCTCGGCAACCAGGGACGTCACGGCTGCGCAGACACAATGATCTGTCTCGACCGCCCGCGACAACGGGCAGGCGCGTCCCACAATATGAAAGTTGCCCGCCTTTTTCTCGACGACCGTCACTCCGCCCAGGGAATTGAGCAGGTTGGAGGCACTCGTCACTCTGGCCGATAACGATGCGGCCGTGGCTGGTGACGCGGATGCGAGCCGCTTACCTATCCTTTTGAGGAAGGCGACCAACTGCGCCGAGGTCATGCGCTCGCGAAGCTCTTCGAGGAACGCGATCAGAACCGGCGCGTACGCTCTGGAGAATTCCTCCTCGCCAGTCGCGGTGAGCGAATACAGCACTGCGGGCTGACCCGCACCGCCGCTTCTCTTCAGCGCGCTTTTGTCGACCGTACCAGCGCGCTCCAATGCATCAAGGTGGAACCGGACAGCGTTGTCGGTCAGGCCGAGGCGTCCGGCGAGATCGTCAACCGTCCATTGGCCTTCTCGCAGCAGCGTCAGAAGGCGCCCTCGAGTTCCCCTGGCCTGGGTCTGATCGGCCGGACGTTTGGTATCAGTCATTCGCCTTTAATTTAGCGCCGTCCGCCGAATAAGTCAAAGAAAATCTTGACATATCTGAGGAAGCCGGCTAACGTCACTGCGTAGGTAGCTCACAGTGGTTCACCCTTTGGAGATTTCATGTTCTCTCGCACTCGCAATCTGGTCAGCTTCGGTTCCTTCGCCGCAATGGCGGCGTTTGTTTTCCCCGTGTATTCAGCCCAGGCTCAGGCTGCTCCGAAAATCGACGATCCGACCATCGTCGCAATATTCGACGCGGCCAATACCTATGATATTGAGACAGGCGGTCTGGCCGTCAAAAAGGCACGTTCGAAGGAAGCACACGAATTCGGGGAGATGCTGGTGCGCGATCATGCCAATGTGCGTCAGCAGGGTCGCGATCTTGCCGCCTCACTCAAGGTGACGCCGACGCCACCGAAGGATTTCGCGCTGGCCAAGGCTCACGCTGCGGCGATGACCCAACTGCGCGCACTGAGCGGCAACGAATTCGATCGGGCTTTTCTGCAGCATGAGATCGATTTCCACAACGCGGTGATCGATGCGGTGACCACGAGGCTCTTGCCGGCGACGCAAAACGCGCAGCTCAGGGATCTGGAAACGAAAGTTGCACCGGCCTTCGTTGCCCACCGCGATCGCGCGCAAAACCTTCTCGACCACCTGAAGTGAGCGATCACTCCGACGAGCTGACTGGGCCCGACCTCGCAGAAGGGATTCAGGCCAGTACAATAGGTCCTGGCCAGCTCGTCGCGGGTCACGCTTTCGGAGAGCCGGTTCTGCTCGTGCACGTCGAGCCGAACTGGTTCGCCGTTGGCGCGAAGTGCACGCACTACAGCGCCCCCCTCGATCAGGGGGTGCTGGTGAGCGATACCATCCGCTGCCCCTGGCACCACGCGTGTTTCAATCTTCGTAATGGAGCGGCATCGCGCGCGCCTGCGCTGAATGATCTTCCGTCGTACGACGTGGCGGTCGAAAACGACATCGTTCGCGTAACCGGCAAGCGCGATCCCGGGCAGCTAAAAGGTGAAGCGCATCGCACCCAGGCTTCGCGCGCGCCCGAGAAGGTCCTGTTCGAAAGGATTCCGGTAACCGGCCCGAAGTCGGTTGTCATCGTGGGCGCCGGCGCCGCGGGGAATGCGTGCGCCGAGATGCTCCGCAGAGAAGCTTATCGGGGCCCGATCACCTTGATAGATCCCGATCCCGATGCTCCGTACGATCGGCCGAATCTCTCCAAGGATTACCTCGCGGGCAACGCGCCGGAAGAATGGCTGCCATTGCACCCGAAGGATTTCTATGAAGCCCAGCACATCGAGATCCTGGCCGGCGTCGAAGTGCTACGGATCGACACCGGATCAAAAACAGTCCACCTGAACGATGGCGGGACCCGCGAGTACGGGTGCCTTCTCATCGCAACGGGCGCGACGCCGATCCGCCTCGACATTCCCGGAGGCGAGCGGATTCAATACCTGCGCTCGCTACGCGATTGCCGCGCGATTATCCAGAAGGCAGACGGGGCGAAGAACGCTGTCGTGATTGGAGCGAGCTTCATCGGGCTCGAAGTCGCTGCGTCCCTCGTGACCCGCGGACTCCACGTCACTGTCGTCGCGCCGGAGAAGACTCCACTGGAGCGCGCTCTCGGTCCCGAGCTCGGTAACCTCGTAAAGAGTGTGCACGAACAGAAGGGCGTCGATTTTCGTCTTGGGCACACCGTGAAGTCGATCGAAGGCAACGCGGCGATCCTCGACGATGGCTCGCGGGTCGATGCTGATATGATCGTCGCGGGTGTCGGCGTCAGACCGAACCTTTCGCTTGCACAGGCCGCCGGGCTGAGTCTCGACAATGGTCTCGCCGTCAACGAATTCCTCGAGACGAGTGTCAGCGGCGTTTTTGCTGCCGGCGATGTGGCTCGCTGGCCGGACGCGTATTCCGACGCACGCTTACGCGTCGAGCACTGGGTAGTCGCCGAGCGTCAGGGGCAGGTTGTCGCGCGCAACATGCTCGGCCATCGAGAGCGTTTCGATGACATCCCGTATTTCTGGAGCGCTCACTACGACGAGCTCTCGATTGCGTATACCGGTCACGTCGACAAGTGGGACGAAGTGCGTATCGACGGAGACCTCGCGCAGATGGATTGTGCCGTCTCCTACATGGTTTCCGGGAAGCGCCGCGCGATGGCGACGATCAATCGCGACCGCCAGAATCTCCAGGTCGAAGTCGAGCTGGAAACCGAACTGTTATTCAAACCACCACCGCTCGCTACGCTCGAAGTGCAAGGAGCTTAACCAATAATGGCAATTGGACTGTTCAGGCCCGACCTATCGGATGATTTAGACGAGTCAGACGAGGCCAGTAAATCTCCGGAGTTCGAGAAATTGATTCGCCGAGAGCTGGAGCTACTCGGCGAAGATGCCACGCGCGAAGGCCTCGATCGTACTCCCGAGCGCGTGGCGAAAGCGATGAAGTTCCTGACCCAGGGCTACCACTCCTCTGCCGAGGAGGTTGTGGGCAAGGGCGTATTCAAGGAAGAGCACGACAACATGATCATGGTGCGCGACATCGAGCTCTACTCGCTGTGCGAGCACCACATGCTCCCGTTCTTCGGCAAGGCCCACGTCGCATACATTCCCAACGGAAAAATTGTCGGGCTATCCAAGATTCCGCGGATCGTCGACGTCTATGCGCGCCGGCTGCAGGTGCAGGAGCGGCTGACTGAGCAGATCGCGGAAGGCTTGTGCAGTGTGTTGAAGCCGGCTGGAGTTGGGGTGGTCATCGAGGCGTATCACCTGTGCATGATGATGCGTGGCGTTCAGAAGCAGAACTCCAAGACTATCACATCGTCGTTGCGTGGCGTCTTCCGTCACGATCCGAAGACTCGCGATGAGTTTCTGCGGCTGGCGCACTCGGGCGACGGCTCGCACCAGTACTGAGCTGACGCGGGCAGCTCAGCCCGTGATGGCAAAGATGCGCCCGACGTCCTCGATGTATTCGAGGACGCGGGCGCTTTTCGTTTGATCGGTCCAATCGAGCATCGGCGCGACGACGTCAGCAACGCGTGCAGCTACGCTTACCGCGTGGTCGCGCGTCTCGAAAGCAAGGTGCGTTCGACGGATCAACAAATCGCTGAGGGTCTGAGCCTTTTCCTGTCGGACGCCGTACGCCAGGTGAGCGCCGGTATAAGGAAGGTCGTCGACCAATGGTTGAGCAAGTCGAGAATTATCCCGTTGCAGACGCGCAATCTCCTGGTCTCTGCCTGAGCCAGGAAGTTCGACCGAATCGGTGGCGGATTGTCTCCGTCGCTGACCCAGCGCCTCCTGCACGCGATCGACGATCTCGGCGGCCATAGCTCTGTAGGTAGTCAGCTTCCCGCCGGTGACATGGATAACGCCTGAATCATCGGTCACTATGCTGTGCTCGCGTGAGGCAGCAGATGGATCGTTCGGCTGACCGCCGGCAAGAGGTCTGATGCCTGCCCACGCGCTGATGACATCGTCGGCGGATAAACGGGCGTCGGGGAAGTACGCATTCGCGGAACTGATCAGATATTCGATGTCGCTCGTTGCAGCATGCACCGTCTCGGGGGGGTCGTCTGTCCAGGTATCGGTGGTGCCGATGATGGTTTGTGTTGCGGCGGGCAGGCAGAACATCACTCGGCCATCGATTGGCGAAACCATCGTGATGGCCTCGCGATTCCGGACGCGTTCGCGTGACACTCCGATGTGCACGCCTTTGCTGCCGCGGTGCCGGTGCGGCGACGCATCACCACCGAAATCATTTTCCCAGACGCCCGTAGCGGCCACGATCACGCGCGCCCGGATTTCCTGTTCCAGTCCAGACAACCGGGAAATCACGCGCGCGCCAACGGCCTTCTGTCCGTCACGGATGATATCAGTCGCGCGCGTGTGGTTCATCACGACCCCACCGTTCCGGTCCGCGTCGACCGCGTTGGCGATCGTGAGTCGCGCGTCATCGGTGCGCGCGTCGTAATAAACGGCGCTTCCGCTCAGACCGGCTTTTTCGAGCGCGGGCTCCCTTTCCAGAGTTTCGGCCGCATTGAGCGATAACGATCGATGCGCTCTGTTGCCGGCCATTACCTGATAAATGAACAGGCCGGCGCCGAGTTTCAGCCTGCCAACTCTGGCGCCACGGTAGATCGGCCAGGTGAAAGCCAATGGCTGCACGAGATGGGGAGCGATGCGCAGCAATATCTCACGCTCACGAATCGACTCGCGCACGAGATGGAGCTGACCGTGCTCCAGGTATCTGATTCCGCCGTGGACCAGGCGCGATGAGCGCCCCGATGTTCCACTGGCGAAATCGTCTCGCTCCACGAGCACGACCTTGAGTCCGCGCATCGCCGCATCGCGGGCTACGCCACAGCCCGTTATGCCGCCTCCGATGACCAGGACGTCGAAATTGTCTGCGGGAATTCCAGGCATTGCGATCGGTGTCGGGAGGGTGCGGCGAACCCGAAGTATAAGGAATTTGACCGCAAGATTCGGATATCGCGGTTTGAGCGGGCCGGGCATCCTTCGGCATCAGGAAAACACCAACGCTCAACGGTGAGGATTCAATGCACGGATATCGAGTGGTCGCAGTAAGTGATCGAACGGCCGACGGCGTACGGAAGACAATGAAGTCTCCGGGCTACGGCCACCCGGCTCACACTGAGACAGCGACCGGTTACGGACCATGCCGTCAATGTCTCAGAACTTTCGCAATCGGAATCGACCGGCGCATCTTGTTTACCTACGATGCTTTCTACGGAAAGGAGGACCTGCCGCTGCCCGGACCGGTATTCATCCACGAAGAGTCCTGCGAGCGGTATGCAGAGGGTGACGGCTTTCCGGCCGATTTGCTGGCGCACAGGCTCACCCTCAATGCCTATGGCCGTGGCAGACAGTTGGTTGCCAGCAGGTACGTATCGGACGGGCTCGTTGAGGCAGAGGTGGAAAGGCTACTCGCCGATGCCAATGTCGACTACATCCACGTGCGCGACACCGTCGCCGGCTGTTATGATTTTTGTATCGAACGAACCGGTAGGAATGAAAACTTCAGCGAGATCAGCCAGGCGAACGGAGGCAATTCCCATGAATGAAGCAACGGCATGGGAGCTGGTGCTCCATCGCGACGCATCCGCGGACGAGCGCTTTCTTTACGGGGTGACGACGACGGGCATCTACTGCCGGCCATCATGTCCGTCGCGGAAACCCAAGCGCGACAACATCGCGTTTTTCTCTTCGGTCGAGTCCGCCGAGCGGGCTGGATTCCGCGCTTGTCAGCGGTGCCGCCCGAACCGCGCGAAATCGCCTGACCGCGCCGTCACACGCGCGCGCGCGTACATCGACAGTCACATCGCGGACATGAACGACGAAAAAATTACTCTGGAGCGCCTGGGCGACGTGGCAGAGATGAGCCCTTATCATCTTCAACGAAAGTTCAAGCAGGCGCTCGGCCTCTCTCCGGCTCAATACATCCGCGCGCAAAAGAGCGAACGGATGAAAACCGAGCTCAAGCGCGGAGAAACCGTCAGTCGAGCGTCGTTCGGCGCCGGCTACAGCTCCAGCAGTCGCGTTTACGAAGACGCCGCAACGCACCTCGGCATGACGCCGGCCAAATACAAGCGCGGTGGAGAGGGCACGCAGATCGATTATGTGATCGTGCCGACCTCGCTTGGACAGCTGCTGGTAGCTGCGACCGATCGCGGAGTCTGCGCCGTGACGCTCGGTGATGATGCTCGAGTGCTGGAAGACGCGCTGGAGCAAGAGTATCCGGCTGCGATCCGCAGTCGCGCCACTGATCCGTCGAGCCCGATCAGTGCCTGGGTCAAGGCTGTGGCGGCTACAGTTGAGGGCGCGACGGTGTCGTCCGCAATTCCGTTGGACGTCCAGGCGTCGGCCTTCCAATGGAGAGTGTGGACGGAGCTGCAGAAGATCCCGTTCGGCGAAACCCGCTCTTACGCCGACATCGCAAATGCAATCGGTTCGCCTAGGGCGGTGCGTGCGGTTGCCACTGCGATCGCGAACAATCGTGTCGCCGTCGTGATCCCATGTCACCGCGTGATACGACAAAGCGGAGATCTTGGCGGATATCGATGGGGGCCCGAGCGCAAGCAGCGATTGATTGCAAAAGAGCAAGCCGCCAGAGGGCAACGCACGTCCTAGATAGATAAACGGCGCCCGTCTAACTTCCCTGCATGGCAACATTCGGGAACGGGCGCCGGGTCGCGATCGTCGCCGGCGTGAGAACGCCGTTCGCCAAAGCCGGAACGGCTTTCAAAACCATCTCGGCGATCGACCTCGGCAAACTGTGCGTCGCAGAGCTTTTGCAGCGGACCAACCTCGACGGTAAGGAAGTACAGGCGCTGGTATTCGGAACGGTGATTCCGTCTGTTCTCGCGCCGAATATCGCCCGCGAAGTGTCGCTGCTGCCCTTGCTGCCGAAAGGCGTCCAGGCGTTCAGCGTCAGCCGAGCCTGTGCGTCGGCTAATCAGGCGATTACCGACGCTGCAGATCAGATCGCCCTCGGCAATGTCGACGTTGCCATTGCCGGCGGATCCGAATCACTCTCCAACATTCCGATTCTCCATTCGGCGGGCATGGCTGAGACGCTGGTGCTTGCGTCAAAAGCGAAATCTCTTCCGGCCCGCCTCAGGACTCTGGCGCGGCTCAGACCAAAGGACTTCGTCCCGATTACTCCCGCGATCGCCGAGCCTTCGACCGGCGAGACGATGGGCCAGTCAGCGGAGAAGATGGCGAAGCTCAACGCCATTACGCGCGAGGAGCAGGACCATTTTGCGCTGCGATCGCATCGGCTCGCCGCCGCAGGCACAGCGGACGGGCGGCTCACCAACGAGATCATGCCGGTGTACGTTCCGCCGAAGTTCGATAGCGTCCTGACGTCTGACAATGGAATTCGCGAGGATACGAGTTACGAGCAGCTCGCTGCTCTCAAGCCCGTCTTCGACCGGAAGTATGGCAGCGTAACCGCTGGGAACTCTTCACCGCTCACCGATGGCGGCGCGTGCGTTCTCCTCATGAGTGAGGACAAAGCAAAGGCGCTCGGTTACACCCCGCTCGGCATCATCAGATCATACGCGTATGCCGCGCTCGATCCGGGCGAGCAGCTGCTGCAGGCTCCAGTGCTCGCGGCCCCGGTGGCGCTCAAGCGCGCGGGGCTGATTCTTCAGGATATCGATCTCGTAGAGATGCACGAGGCGTTTGCCGCGCAGGTTTTGTCCAACCTGAAGGGATTCGAATCGAAAGCATGGGCGGAGCGCGCCGGGTTCTCCGAGCCTGTTGGCGAGGTCGATCGGGCGAAGCTGAATGTGATGGGCGGATCCATTGCGATTGGTCACCCGTTCGGAGCGACGGGCGCTCGCATCACGACGACGTTGTTGCATGAACTGCGGCGGCGCGGCGGACAGTTCGGGCTGATGACAGTTTGCGCGGCAGGAGGAATGGGCTTCGCCATGGTAGTGGAGAGAACGCGATGAGCTCGGCGTCCGAAGTCACCATCGGGGGGCTCGTCGGGACGCGTTGGCATCCGGCGCTTTCCGTAGAGGTGACCGATGGTATCGCGATCATCACGTTCGATCTACCGAACGAGTCGGTGAACAAACTCAGCCGCGCGGTGAAAGACGAATTCGTGGCGCTTGTCACTCGGCTCGATCGTGATCCCACAGTGCATGCAGCGGTACTCATAAGCGGCAAGCCCGATGTCTGGATAGCAGGCGCCGACATCGAGGAATTTCTCCAGCTCAAGACTGCTTCCGACGCCGAACGCCTGAGCAGGGACGGCCAGATGCTCCTGGACTCGGTTGAGAATCTTCGCGTACCAATGATTGCGGCGATTCATGGAGCTTGTCTTGGGGGCGGACTGGAGACGGCACTCGCCTGCCGGTATCGGATCGCGACTGAACATCCGAAGACCATTCTCGGATTGCCGGAGGTTCAGCTTGGACTGATTCCCGGTGCTGGCGGAACGCAGCGTCTGCCCCGTCGCATCGGTCTCAGCAACGCGCTGGATCTGATTCTCACCGGGAAGCACGTCCGCGCCAAGAAAGCGTTGCAGCTTGGGCTTGTCGATGAGCTGGTGCATCCGTCGATTCTCCGCAGCATCGCGATCCAGCGCGCGCGCGAAGTCGCGGAGGGCAGAAGGAAGAGCGAGCGACACGGGGGCGGTGTGAAAGGCGTCCTGCTCGATGGCAATCCGGCCGGACGCGCGCTGGTGCTCCGGAAGGCTCGCGAGCAGACTATGGCGAAATCGCGCGGACATTATCCCGCGCTGATTGCGGCAATCGATGTTGTGGCGGCCGGATACGAACGAGGCGCGGCCACCGGTTATCGCGAGGAGTCACGTCGGTTTGGCGAGATGGCGATGACCGATGTCTCGCGCCAACTCATTTTCCTCTTCTTCGCCACGAACGAGCTTAAGAAGGATCCGGGTGTCGATCCATCGCAGCACCCCGAGCTTCCGGTCGCGGATTTCGAGCCATTGCCGGTCGCCAAGATCGCCATCATCGGTGCGGGATTCATGGGCGCCGGAATCGCATCGATTGCGGTCCAGCACGGCAGCCTTGTCCGCCTCAAGGATGCGGATCACTCGCGGGTCGCCAAAGGATACGCCGCCGTCCGCGACGTTCTGAAAGAGCGCCTCACCAGGAAGCAGATCACGAGGGTCCAGTACAGCGACTACATGGCGTTGATCGGGGGCACCGTCGACTACTCCGGGTTCGGCAACGTCGACCTCGTCATCGAAGCGGTATTCGAGGATCTCGCCATCAAGCACCAGGTGCTGCGCGAGACCGAGGCGGCGATAAGCCCTTCGGCAATCTTCGCGACTAATACATCTACCATTCCAATCAGTCTGATCGCGCAGGCGTCGAGTCGCCCGGAGCGTGTCCTCGGGATGCATTTTTTCTCGCCAGTGCACAAGATGCCGCTGGTCGAGGTCATCACCACCGACGAAACCCATCCCCAGGTCACTGCGACGGCAGTGGCTTACGCAAAAAAACTCGGCAAGACCGTCATCGTCGTGAACGATGGGCCGGGCTTCTACGTCAACCGCATTCTTTCGCCGTACATCAACGAAGCCGGCATCCTCCTCGACCAGGGAGTCGCGGTCGACATCATCGACAAATCCCTCGTTGACTTCGGATTTCCGGTGGGCCCGATCACCCTTATCGATGAAGTCGGCCTCGATGTCGCTTCCAAAGCCGGAAAGATCATGGCTGATGCGTTCCCGGTCCGAATGGTGCCTGCAAAATCGCTGCAGGCCGTTGTGGCGTCGGGACGCTACGGCAGAAAATCAAAAAAAGGTTTTTATCTCTACGACAGGGAAGGCAAGAAGGGCGAGGTGGATCCCTCGGTCTACTCACTCTTTCTCGCGCCGGGAGCGATACCGGTAGTCAAATCCATCACTCCGCCGAGCGCTCCGGAGACTGCCGTGATTCCGGAGATGCCCGCCATCCAGGTTCAGCAGCGAACGGTGTTGGCGATGTTGAACGAAGCAGCTCGTTGCCTGAGCGAAGGAATCATCAAGTCGGCCCGCGACGGAGATGTCGGCGCCGTCTTCGGAATCGGATTTCCGCCATTTCGCGGAGGTCCGTTCCGTTATATGGATTCGCTCGGTATTCACATCGTGGTGCAGCGCCTGGAAGATCTGAATGCGCGCTTTCCCGGCCGGTTCGAGCCCGCCGATCTCCTCGTCGACATGGCTCGTCGCAAGCTGGCGTTCTACTCCGACGAGCGGTCGTGACGCCAGTGGTACCAGCCGCAGTGCGCTCGTCCGTATTCGGCATCATCGCGGGAATCGGCGTCGCCTGTGCGCGTCCGGGGGCACATCCGATTACTCCCGCCGATTACCCGCGAACGCGGCCGGAGCTCACGCACTATACAGAGACATCGCATTACGCGGATGTGCGGAAATTTCTCGACTCTCTGAAGGCCATCGGCGCGCCGCTGACATTCGGATCAATCGGAAAGACGAACGAAGGTCGCGACATACCGTATGTGATCGCGTCGCGGCCGCTTGTCACCTCGCCATCGGAGGCGCAACAACTCGGTCGTCCGATTGTCTACGTTCAGGCCAACATCCATGCGGGCGAGATCGAAGGTAAAGAGGCGCTGCTGGCGCTGCTGCGCGATCTCACTTTCGCGACGAAGCCCAATGCCCTCGATTCCATCGTCCTGATCGCGGTTCCCATCTACAATGCGGATGGTAACGAGCGTTTCGCCTCTCAATCCGTTAACCGCACGGAGCAAAATGGACCGGAGCTGGTCGGTACCCGCGCCAACGCGCAGAACCTCGACCTCAATCGTGATTACATAAAGGCCGAAGCGCCGGAGACACGAGCATCACTGGCGATGTTCAACACCTGGGACCCCGACGTATTCGTCGATCTGCACACGACTGACGGAAGCTTTCACGGGTACGCGCTCACGTACTCGCCGTCGCTCAGTCCAGCCGCTGTGTTCGGCGGAGTATACGCGCGGGATTCACTCTTGCCAGTTCTTCGCCGGCGCATGCGCGAACGCGATGGATTCGAAGTGTTCGATTATGGCAACTTCGTATCGGATGAGCGGGCGCCCATAGCCGACACCAGCGTGCACGAAGCATGGGCCACTTATGATGCGCGTCCGCGCTTCGGCACCAACTACTATGGTATTCGTGGTCGCATCGGAATCCTGAGCGAAGCGTACTCCCACGATTCTCTTTCCAGGCGAATCGCGTCCACCTATGCATTCGTCAACGAGATCCTTTCGCTCGTCGCCGAGAAGGGATCCGCGATTCGATCACTGACTGCGCGGGCTGACAGCCAGCCGCTCGCCTGGGGTCGCTCGCCGGATTCGGTGCAGATGGTTGCCATCCGGTCTGAGCTGACCTCTTCGCCTCGCACCCTGAATGTCATCAAAGAAGATCTCGTAAAGACGGGCGATTCCGCGCGGACACAACCGGGTGTCCCAAAGGGACAACGACGCTCCGGCGTTTTCAACGTCATCCGCATGCCTGTGTACGACCGATTCAGCTCCACCCTCGATCGACTGCCGCCTGCCGCGTACGTCATTGCGCCGCAGGATACGGCCGTTGTTACGCTACTCCGCCTCCACGGTGTCCGCGTCGATCGGTCCGATTCTGCGTGGAGTGCGCGCGGCGAGACATATACGATTGATTCGATCATCACATCGCCTCGACCATTTCAGGGCCATCACGAAGTGCGCTTGAAGGGAAGATGGGAGCGAGGATTGCAGGGACTACCGGCGAAATCTTTCATCGTATCGACCGCACAGCCGCGCGGACCACTCGTCGTTTATCTCCTCGAGCCGGAAAGCGAAGACGGTTTCGTTACCTGGAATCTCTTCGACTCCGACCTGAAAAAAGGCGGACGATACCCCGTGACTCGCATCTTCGATCTTTCGCGCCGCGGACGCGCGTCCGCCCGCCGGTCATCTGCTTCGGCACTACAGGAACCTCAGGAATAAATGCTTCGTAGCGCACTGCTGTACCTTTCCGCACAGCCGCAGATATTCAAGTTCGTCCGCAACAATCGCGTTGCAAAAAGTTTTGCCAATCGGTTCGTCGCTGGTGAGACACTCGATACCGCGCTCGCCGCCGTTGCTCGGCTCAATGCCCGCGGCATAACCGCGTCGCTCGACCTCCTCGGCGAAAGCGTGCACAATGAAGCGGAAGCGCGCGCTGCGGGTGATGCATACCTGACCATGCTCGACCGTATTCGGGAGCGGAAGGCCGATGCCAACGTCTCGGTGAAGCTCACCGCAATGGGGCTCGACATCTCGGAAGAGCTGTGCGTGGCGACCATGCACAGGATTCTCCAACGCGCCCGGGACTACGGGACGTTCGTGCGCATCGACATGGAAGCGAGCGAATACACCCAGCGCACGCTCGATTTGTTCGAGCAGCGTCTGTATCCAGCGTACCGCGAGAATGTAGGTATCGTGCTCCAGAGTTATTTGTATCGTACTTTCGCTGACGTCCAGCACGCCAATCTTCTCAAAGCGCGCGTTCGGATCTGCAAGGGGGCGTACAAGGAGCCGGAGACGGTGGCGTTTCCGGCGAAGAAAGACGTCGACTCCAACTACGTGAAGTGCATGCAGGAGCTGATGTCGAAGGGCAACTACCCGGGGATAGCCACCCATGACGAAGCTGTAATCAGGGAAGCAAAGCGGTACGCGAAGGCCAACGACATCGCATCCAGCAGATACGAGTTTCAGATGCTCTACGGAGTCAGGCGCGATCTGCAGGATCGACTGGTGCGCGAAGGTTATCGCATGCGCGTGTACGTGCCGTTCGGGACTCAGTGGTATCCGTATCTGATGCGCCGTCTCGCCGAGCGACCGGCGAACGTCGCTTTCATCACCGGAAGTGTGGTGAAGGAAATGGTCGCCAGGCGTCAGCACTGACTATGGGACGGTTCATCCCCCCGGATCCCTCGAAGGGCGACCCGAATACGATTGGCGGGTACATGGCCGTTCACGATCGGCCGGCGGCGTTCGAGGGAGCGGACGGCGCATCGTACAGCGTCGAAATCATGACCGATTCCAGCGGCGAAAAGGATCGACCGTTCGCGGCCTATCTCCTCTTCGTTCGATGGGGTCATGGCGATCCCGTCGCCAGCGGCCACCTCGAAACGGAATTTCTCGCTCACGCGGGGAGCGAGATAGAGGCGCGTAACATCGTCGGTGCGATGCGCCTCAACGAGGTGAAATCGAGGCTGGATTCCCTTATTGGAAACAAGCGAGCCGAACAGCGTCCATGGTGGGAAGAGATGCGCAGCGAGGGTAATTGACGCGCAAGGAAGGCGTCGTGTTGAAGGGGACGGGCGGAATCTGGCACGTCCGCGCCGAGACCGGAGAGACCCACGAAGCGTCTTTGCGCGGAAGACTGAAGCAGGAGCGTGAAGAAACGAAGAAGCTGGCCGTCGGGGACAGGGTGATCCTGGAGATCGATCAGCGCGGTGAGCATTGGGCGATCGCCGACATCCTGCCGCGTCACTCGCAGCTCGCCAGGCGCGCCCCAGGTGAAGGCCAGGGCGAGCGCATCGTCGCTGCCAATGTCGATCAGGTGGTGATCGTTTTCGCCGCGGCGAAACCGGAGCCGCACCGCCGAATGCTCGATCGTTTCCTCGTGATCGCCGAAGCGAATTCGCTCGACGCGCGAGTCGTGATCAACAAGGTCGAGCTAGTCGATAGGGAAGTGATCGAGACTGAATTCGCCGACTACTCGCGCGCCGGCTACCCCGTTCATTTCACCAGTGTGAAACAGCGCGTCGGACTCGAGGAGCTTCACGATCAGCTGGCGGGCAAGACTTCAGTGCTTACCGGGCCGTCCGGTGTCGGCAAGTCGTCGCTGATGAATGCGATGTATCCCGGCCTCGATTTGCGTGTAGGCGAGGTCAGTGAGTCGGTCAACAAAGGACGACATACGACTGTAGGCGCATTACTCCACCCGTTGCCCGACGCCGGATACGTCGTGGATTCGCCCGGGCTTCGCGAGGTCGGGATGTGGGGACTCGCCTCGGAGCATCTCGACGAGTGCTTCCGCGAATTCCGGCCGCATATCCACGAGTGTCGCTTCGGAAATTGCACCCACCGCGTGGAGCCGGGGTGCGCCGTGCGGACCGCAGTGGAGCAAGGGGCCATCAGCGCCGAGCGGTACGACAGCTATCTGCGGTTGCGCGAGGAAATGGAGGATTCGGAACGAAGGGGAGCGGTACGTCCGACTAAAAAGAAGTCGTAATCACTTCTGGCAGATCCGCGGGCGAAATGGGGGGCAGTGGGGGCTGCATTGCCCGAAAGTCCAATAGCTGCGCTCTTCCCGAGTGGCCAGTTTCGCTCATCCCCCTCTCAAGGTCTCAGCCGATATGCGTATTTCGTTGCACCACATCAGGGCAGTGGCGCTGCTCGCCTTCGTCGCCCCCGCGGCCGGAGCCCAGGCGAAACCGGCCTCGAACCCAGCCGCCCAAGCCTCGACCGCCGATGTCGAGCGGGAAATGGACTCCGTTCGCCAGGTCGTCAGAACGAACCGTAAGAAAATCGTTGCAGGTGTCATGGACCTCACGACCGAGGAAAACCAGAAGTTCTGGCCCCTCTATGCGGAGTACCGCGATTTGAACGCGAAGCAGGGCGATCGGCTGACCAAGATCATTACTGAATATGCCCAGAGTTACGACACGCTTTCGGACCCTGAGGCGACCAAGCTGATGACCGACTACGCCACCCTCGACCAGGATCGCATCAACCTGCGAGGCGCCTACGTGAAAAAATTCGGGGCGTTCCTCCCCCCGAAGAAGCTGATGCGGTACTTCCAGTTGGAGAACAAGCTCGACGCGATCATGAACTACGATCTCGCCGCGTCGATACCGTTGCCGCAATAGCTATACGATCTCGACCGTCCAGTCGATCTGCATATCTGCGCGCAAAGAATCGCGGACCGAGCAATACTTGTTCGCCGACAGCTCTATCGCGCGCAGCGCCTTCTCTTTCTCGATCCCCGCTCCGCTCATCCGAAAATTGAGCGTGATGTGGCGGTAGCGGCGCGGCACAGTGTTGACTCGCTCCCCGACTACATCGATCTGCAGCGACGCGAGCGGCGTTCGCTGCTTGGCGAGGATATCGATCACGTCATAGGACACGCACGTCGCCAGCGCACTGAGCAGGGTCTCGGGCGGGCTCTGCCCCGTTTCTCCTTCGCCGTCAATGCGCGCAGTCGGGCCACTCGGCCGGCCGGCCTCGAAGCGATGCCCGCCAACCCATTCGACGTGAATGAGCGATGGCTTGGCGGGGGTTTGCGTCGCTGCGGGAGCGGTCACCGCTCGGGTCCTTTTTCGATGGGTGCGCGGACCGCGTTACCCCACTCCGTCCAGCTTCCGTCGTAATTTCTCACACGATCGTAGCCGAGTAGGTAAGTGAGCACGAACCAGGTGTGTGAGGAGCGCTCTCCAATCCGGCAGTACGCGATGATGTCGTCGTTTTTCTTTAAACCCTTCTCGCCTTCGTAGATCGCTCGCAGGGACTCAGCATCCTTGAAGCTGCCGTCGGGATTCGCAGCCCGCGCCCACGGCACACTCCGAGCTCCCCTGATATGACCGCCGCGCAGCGTTCCTTCCTGCGGATAGTCAGGCATGTGCGTGCGCTGGCCGGTGTACTCCTCAGGCGAGCGCACGTCGATGAGAGGTTTTCCTTCCGCCGAGTGCTCGGCCACCTGCTTGAAGAACGCGCGAATGTTTTCGTCGGAGCGACGGGGAGCCTTGTAGCTCGTCTTCGGGAACGATGGAACGTCGGTGTTGAATGGCCTGCCTTCTTGCTCCCACTTTATCCGACCACCGTCGAGCAGCTTCGCGTTTTTGAATCCAAAAAGCTGGAAAACCCAGAAGGCGTACGCAGCCCACCAGTTGTTCTTGTCTCCATAAAACACCACGGTGGTGTTCTCGTCGATTCCTTTCTGACGAAGCAGCGCTTCGAACTCCGAAGACGACACGTAATCACGGAGAACCGCATCGTTGAGATCGAGATGCCAGTCCACCTTTTGGGCGCCGGGAATGTGGCCGGTCTCGTAAAGCAGAACGTCTTCGTCGCTCTCGATAATTCTGACAGCGGGATCGTCGAGATGCTCGGCGAGCCATTCCGTGCTCACCAGGACTTCAGGATGAACGTACCCTTTGCTCGCGATGCCCGGATCGATTGCTTGTGCGTTGGTACTGATTGTCGCCCCCATTGTCTGCTCCTGTAAAGGAGAGCTACTGCATAATCAAACGCATCTCACAGCGGTGCAAGTGAGGAGCGACCGGGTTGACGTCGCTCACCACATATATTCTGCTGAATGAGCGAGCGCATGCAGCCGAAAATGGAGCCGTATTCACGTCACGTCCTCGTGTGTACCGGAGACTTCTGCTCGCCGGATCGGCGCGGACGACAAATTTATTCTTTGCTCGCGGAGCTTCTTCAGCGAGAGGACCTCCTTTTCGGGCCGCAGCGCGTCAAACGTGGAGAGACGCCGTGCCTTGGTGTGTGCACCGAAGGTCCGATCGTCGTCGTTTATCCCGAAGGTATTTGGTATTCGCGAGTTACTCCCGCCTTGCTCGAGCGCATCGTCGTCGAGCACCTCAAGGATGGGAAGCCTGTAAATGAGGCGGTGTTTCATCGCCTCTAGTGCTCAGCCGGAAGGTAAATCCGGAGGCAACCGCGCGTCTGAAATCCGCCGAATCTCAACCGAAAAATCGTTCGACTCTACCGAGGGGCATCGGCATGCGTCATGCGTTTATTGGGATTCCCAAATGATGGAGAATTCAATGGCACAGGATAAAGACCAGAACCAACAGAGTCAGAACCGGGATACACAAAACGCAGCCGGCGCGAATCAGGGAAGCAGCGGCTCGGGGAGCCGGAGCTCCGGCAGCAGCAATTCCGGCAGCAGCAGCGGGTCCGGCAGCAGTGGATTGGGCGCGGGCTCCGGAAGCTCGGGGTCGAGCGGCGGTGGATTCGGTGGTAGCTCGGATGCAGCAAGCGGGCGCAGCGGCGGGATGAGTGGCGCCGGCTCGGGCGGCAGTGGATCCAGCGGTGGCTCTAGTGGGTTTGGTAATTCTGGGACCGGAGGCAGCTCGGGAAGCAAGGGCGGAAGCTCCGGAAATCAGGGCGGAAGCTCCGGTGGTAGCTCCGGTGGTTCGGGTGGCTCCGGCGGTGGATTCGGATCTTCAAGTGGCAGCAGCAGCGGAAGTGGTGGTATGAAAGGATCCGGCTCTGGTAGCGGCGGACAGACCGGTGGATCTGGCAGCTCCGGTGAAAGTGGGAGCTCGGGATCACAGGGTGGCAGCCGCGGCAACACTGGCGGCTCGAGCGGCGGAAGCTCGAATATCTAGCCGCGAAATCAAAAGTGCGGGGCGAAGGCTTAGTGCTTTCGCCCCGCGTTTTTAATTTGTGTCAAGCTGGCGTTGATTAGCGCGTACTCCACTCCTTGCCTTAGCTTTCATGTCACACAGGCATCCGCACAGTGACACCGCCGAATCCATTCAATCCACGCCGACTCGCGCTTGGCGCCGCCAAAAAACTGATCTTCGAGAACGAGGATCCGGAGACTGCGCTGCAGCGGCTCGCCGGCCTTTCGCCGATCGATAATCGTGGCGCTTCCAGCCCGGAGAGCACGTCAATGTCACGCACGCGCAGCACGATTTTGGAAAACCTGGACGAGATGTACCGCGAAGCATTCGAGCGGGCTAAGGCATCGGGCGACCAGAGCCAGATGGCAACGCTCGATTTTGCGTATCGGCGGGAGCAGCTGTATTTCGAGATCCTTCTCGACGTTCGCGACGCGCTTGAGCGTCGCTAGACCACACATCGATCCGTCCGCGAAACCCAGATGAATTCACTCTGGGGCTGGATCGGATTCAACGTCGTCGTCCTGTCGATACTCGGCCTCGACCTTGGCGTTCTGCACCAGCGCGGCAAAAAAGTATCGGTTAGAGAAGCCGCGACGTGGAGCGCAGTTTGGGTGGCGCTGTCACTGGCTTTCGCTCTCGCGATCTACCTGACAATGGGCAAGGAGTCCGGTCTCCAGTTCCTGACCGGCTACCTGATCGAGTACGCGCTATCCGTCGACAACATTTTCGTCTTCGTGCTGATCTTCACCTACTTCAACGTCCCGGAGAAGTACCAGCATCGGGTGTTGTTCTGGGGAATCGTCGGAGCCCTCCTCTTGCGAGGGGTGATGATCATAGCCGGCTCGGCGCTCGTGACGCGTTTCTCCTGGACGCTTTACATCTTCGGCGCCTTTCTCGTCTTCACCGGCATCCGGATGGCCTTGCAGAAAGACGACGCCGCCTACAACCCGGATCGCGACCCGGTTTTGAGGCTGGCGCGAAAGCTGATTCCTGTGACGAAAGATTTTCGAGGCGACAAGTTCTTCACCCGCGAGCCAAGTCCGAAAGGCGGCGATCATCTGGCCGCGACACCGCTTTTCATCGTGATGGTGATCGTCAACACCACCGACATTATCTTCGCCACCGATTCGATTCCCGCGATTTTCGCCGTCACGCGTGATCCATTCATCGTCTATACATCGAACATCTGCGCTGTCCTCGGACTCCGCGCCCTCTATTTCCTCCTCGCTGGCGTCGTCGACAAATTCGCTTACCTCAAACTCGGGCTCGCGATCGTTCTCGTGTTCATCGGTTTGAAAATGCTCCTCGAGCATTTCATCCACATCCCGACGCTCGCTTCGCTTGGTGCGGTAGGAGGCATTCTTGGAACATCGATTCTCGCGTCGATGAGGTTGCGAAGCGAGGGCAAGTAATCCGGGGCACCGGGTTACCCACAGGGCGAACGGAACGTCTTTAGCAGTATTCCCCACCGTCCTCACACCCATCGGGATATCAGTATGAGCTTTCATCAGCGCTTTTTTACCGGCGCCTTTTTCGCGCTTGCGCCACTTTCTGTGGCCAGCGCTCAGAATGCAGGGAAAACACTCGCCATGGATTTCCGGACGTCCATTTCCGTTCAGGGAGAGCCCGACACGACGGTAATGCTTGGTCATGCGTTTGGCTCCGCCGACAAGATGCGCCTCGATGTCATTGGATCCGGCCCCAAAGTCACCCCGCTAGCGACTGACAGCGTCAGTATGATCGTGACTGACAGCGGCAAGACCATCACCTACCTCGACGCGAAAAAGAGCCAGTACCTGCGCGTCCGGCCCAGCGAGATCGTCAGTCAGGCCCAGGCGATGAGCGGGATGAAGATGGAATTCTCCGGTACCGAAGCGAAGGTCGACAACCTCGGCGCCGGTCCGACGATTCTCGGACATCCGACAACGCACTACAGAGTCGCAACCGGCATGACCATGATCGTGAGCGCAAAGGGCACGGAACAAACGGTAAAGATCGCCAGCACGACCGACAGCTACTATGCGAATGATCTCACCAGCACTCTAAACCCGTTCGCCAGCCTCAGCGGCAGCGACATGGCCAACATGTTCGGCTCCGGTAACGTCGACTTCGCGCAGAAACTGAAAGCGGCGCAGGCCAAGCTGCCGAAGGGCACACCGCTGCGTGCGGCGAGCTCTGCAACGATTGTCGCTCAGGGGCAAACCAGGGTGACAACCACCGCCGCCGAAGTCACCGCCCTTCAGTGGGTGAACACAGATCCGAAAGCATTCGAGGTGCCGACCGGCTACACGCCGGCAGGTGTCCCCGGACTCGGAACTGCATCCACCGGCGCGAGCCCGCAAAAGTAAGCGGTGGGAGATCCCACAAAAAAGGGCGGCTCATCGAGCCGCCCTTTTTCTATTCGCTTCTAGTACTTCACCATCTCCTCGTACGCACGCTTGAAATCATCGACCTGCGGGAGAATCGCATCCTCCAGTCGGGGGGCGTAGCCAACGAACGTATCGGTTGACGCGATTCTCTTCACCGGAGCATCGAGCCAGGCAAAGCATTCGTCGGCAATCGCCGCCGCGATCTCGGCGCCGAATCCCCACGATAGCGAATCCTCATACGCCACGATGACCCGCGAGTTTTTCTTCACAGACTCGAACACGGTATCGCGGTCCCAGGGACTGAGAGTCCGAAGGTCGATGATCTCGACCGAAATCCCGCTTTCGGCGACCGCATTCGCCGCAGTGATCGCACGCTGCACCGTGGCTCCATAGGTCACGACGGTTACATCGGTACCTTCACGCACCACCTTCGCCTTGCCCAAGGGGATCATGAAATTCGGGCCCGGATACGCCGACTTGTTGTAGATCTGCCGATAGAGATGTTTGTGCTCCAGGAAGATCACCGGGTCGTCGCAGCGGATCGCCGTCCGAAGAAGACCGTTGGCATCGAGCGCCGTCGCTGGGCAGACCACTCTCAGTCCCGGACAATGCGTGAAGAGCGTCGCGCCGGTTTGGGAGTGGTAAATGGCACCGCGGATGTAACCGCCGTACGTCGTTCGCACGACGACAGGCGCCGAAAAATTGTTGTTGGACCGCCAGCGCATCGTGGCGAGCTCGTCACGAAGCTGCATGTACGCGGTCCAGATGTAATCGAAGAATTGAACTTCGACGACCGGCTTGAATCCGCGCACCGCCATGCCGATGGCCCGTCCAACGATATTCGCCTCGGCGAGTGGTGAGTTGTAGACGCGGGCGCCGCCGAATTCCTTCTGCAGCCCCCACGTCACCTTGAACACCCCGCCTTTCCCCTTGACCTTGCCGAGGTATTCCTCGCGCGACACGTCGGCAACGTCCTGTCCGAAGACGACGATCTTCGGATCGCGTCGCATCTCGTCCTTCATGCACGCGTTGAGCAGATCGACCATTGTCGTCGGCTCGCCGGAGAACTGCGGATCGTCCTCGGTATCGAACTGCTCGCTCGTCGGATCTACGTCGGGTGAATACACGCCGTAGTAGACCGTCTCGGGCCCAGGCTGCGGTTGCGCCAGCGCGTCATCGGTCGCGGCGAGCACGAGCGTTTCGATTTCCTTCTGAATCTGTTTGAGCTCGTCGTCGGTCGCGTGGCCCTCGCTTACGAGCCACTTCGGGAACTGCGTCACCGGATCTCGTGCCGCGTCCGCTTCGCGCTCGGCGGGCGGCCGATAGAGCTTCTCGTCGTCCGAGAGTGAATGCGAGTAAGGCCGGATCACATGTGCGTGGACGAGCGCCGGACCCTTTCTCTGCCTCGCGTAGTCGACAGCCCGCTGAAGCACATCGTAGCTGGCGAGGAGATCACACCCGTCGACTTCCTCGACGTAAAGATCGGGGAAGGAACGAACCAGCTTCGAGATACTTCCGCCAGCGGTGTTTACCTCGACGGGCACCGAGATCGCATAGCCGTTGTCTTCGACGAGATAGACGGCCGGCAGCCTGAGATTGCACGCGGTGTTCAGCGACTCCCAGAACTCTCCTTCACTGGTCTGGCCCTCGCCAGTCGATATGAAGACCACCTCGTCCTTCTCGAAGCCTTCGGTGATGTCGAGGAGCCTGGCCCGATGGCTCGCTTCAGCCGTTCCGACGCCCTGAAGGAATTGCGTCCCCGTCGGCGAAGATGCGGATACGATGTTGTATGCTTTGTGGCCCCAGTGGCTCGGCATCTGTCGGCCGCCGGAAGCGGGATCTATCGCGGCGCCGACCGCCTCGTACAACATTTCCGCAGGTGTTACACCGAGCGACAAGCAGAGCGCGCGGTCGCGATAGTAGGTGTAGAACCAATCATACGCCGGCTTGAAAACCATTCCCGCCGCGGTCAGCACGGCTTCGTGTCCGGCCCCTGAAATCTGAAAGAAGATTTTGTTCTGCCCCTTCAGCTGAACTTCCTTGTCATCCAGTCGGCGTGAGAGCAGCATGTTCCGGTACGCGGCAACAAGCTGCTCGGGCGTAAGTCGGGCGCTGGGCGCGCCTGGAGATGATTTTCTGTCGGGGAGTGTTCGGGTGGCCATTAGTCTCCGGCGCTGGGTCTGACTCTATCCAAAAATAGCAGGTGTCGCGCCCTTAAATCAGTAATCGACCGGTCGTAGATACGACTCGCCAATGCCAGTTGGACTCAACAGGGCAACAGTCGGCAGCTTGCGCTTCCAATGCGTCCCCGCGAGACGCTTCCTCACCAGCTCGACCTTGTTCGGATCGAATCCGCGGGCGGCCAGCGCCGCGGGACTGTAACCGCTCACCAGCCAGTTGAGAATCGTGTCGGCTTCGGCGTAGCTGATTCCGAAATCGCCTTCATCAGTCTGGCCTTCAATCAGATCGGCAGACGCCGGCTTCTGGACGATGACCTCCGGAACGCCGATGAATTTCGCCAGCTGCCAGACCTGAGTCTTGAACAAATCGCCGAGCGGATTGATCGGCGGTGAGTCATCTGCGTGCCAGGTGAAATAGCCGAGCAAACGTTCGGTCTTGTTGCCCGTGCCGACGGGAAGCGCGTGGTATTTCGCCGACTGATCGAAGAGCACGATCATTCGCTCGCGCGCCATCACGTTACCGCGACGTGCTGGATCGGCGTCTTTCTCGTTTGCCAGATAGCCATCGACAGCCGCGGAGATGTCGATCGTTCTCGATTCGACGCCTAATGAATCAACGACAAGCTGCGCGTGAGCCAGCGAATCGGGACTGGATGTGCGATACGGCATTCGTATCGCTATTACGTTCTCGGCACCAAGTGCGCGAGCCGCGAGAAAGGTGGTCACTGCCGAATCCACTCCGCCCGAAAGGCCGACCACGGCTTTCTTGAAGGATCTCCGCTCGAACTCCTCGCGCAGAAATGAAACCAGCCATCCCGCGGTGAGCTCGGTATCGATGTCCAGCGGCGGCGGACCCGCCGCGGTCGTTTGCGCTCGCATCACCGGCAGCGCTTCGCTTCCGTTGCGACTCGCATTGGCGCGCAGAGGCATCTCCTCAGTGGATGCGGCGTCAGCACGCTCGCCGTCGGCGCTACGGCCGGCGGGTGTGAGAGGACCACCGTCTGTGCGAGCGTCGTCGTAATCCAACTCCGTTCGCTCACCGGCCTGGATCCGGTCGACGTTGCGCATCAGGTGCGGCATCATCGTTTGCAAATCCGTGAGCAGGGGAGTGTCCGAGCGCGCCCGCGTCAGATCCTGCGGATCGAGCGAGATCGACATGATGGACTCGTCCCACAGTGGTGCCTGAGCCCGAACTTCCCCGTGCGGGCCGCACACAATCGAACCACCGGAAAACGTCTTCCCGCCTTCAGTCCCAACGAGATTTACCAGTGCGACGAAGACTCCATGCTCCTCGGCGATGTCGCGCGCGAGACGTTCCCAGCGTTTGAGGTTCGCCGGAACAGGACCTTCGTCCTCACGTGGCCAGACACCGCGCGCCGGCGATGCGGAGACGACGAACAGCATCGTCGCGCCGTCGAGAGCCGCGACGGTTCCGGTGAGGCTGTGCCATGCGTCCTCGCAGATCAGTACTGCCGCGCGTCCCCATTCGGTGTCGAAAGCGCGGACTTCGAAGCCACGATCGACGAATCTTTCTTCGTCGAACAGGCCGTACGTCGGCAGGAACAGCTTCCGATGCACGTGCCTGATGAGGGGTTCTCCGCCTCCCAGCGTCACATAGAGCGCACTATTATAGAATGCGTTGTTCCACACCTCGTAAAACCCAATGCACACATCGAGTGTTCGCGGGGTAGTAACTGCGGAGGTGTATTGACCCTGAAGGTCACGCGCCAATGCACCGGCAGTAAGCGCGACGTCACGGACCCCGCCTTCGACGAAATATCCAGTCAACGCCGTTTCAGCGAAGACGGCGATGTCGGGTCGCGGATCGAGCGAATTTAGTTGAGAAAAAATGCCCGCCAGTCGGGCGAGGTTGGCAGAATAGTCGCCCTTTCGCGGCTTGAACTGAATGACGGCGAGATGAATAGAGCGATCCATCCATTTGAAGTTGCCATAGCGCAGAGGCACAATCAACCGTTGCACCGGCTGATGCTGGTCGTGTCGCTGTTTGTCCCGGCTTTGATCGGCGCGCAACAGCCCGTGGGGGCTGATGCGGCCGCGTGGACGATAGTTCCGATGCCGCAGGCGTCACTCGTCCTCGCGCGGGACGGTTCCCTGATCGGCGAGATCGGCAAGGAGATCCGCACGAGTGTCTCCATCAAAACGCTGCCTAAGTACCTGCCGCAAGCCTTCGTCGCCGTCGAGGATCACCGCTTCTATCAACATGATGGCGTTGATGTCGTCGGCATCGCTGGTGCTCTCAAGGACAACATCTTTGGCGAACGACGTGGTGCGAGTACTATCACCCAGCAGCTCGTCGGCAACATGCATCCGACGCTCATCGACCGCACCGACCGCAGCTTGGGGAGAAAGCTCAACGAGCAGGCAGCGGCGCGAGAGATGGAGAAGCACTACAACAAGAGTCAGATACTCGAAGCCTACCTGAACCAGATTCCATTCGGGCACGGCTGGTACGGCGTCGAGAGCGCTGCCCGTCACTATTTCGGCAAAAGCGCATCGAAGTTGACGCTGGCGGAGGCGGCATCGCTCGCCGCAATGCCCAAAGGACCGGCCCTCTACGATCCTGTGCGGTATCCCGATCGAGTCGTTAATCGGCGAAACGTCGTCCTGTCGCTGATGGCAGATCAGGGCTTCATCACCCAGGCTCAGGCGGCGGCGGCGAAGGCATCGCGCCTTACAACGACCCCGAACGGCGGATATTCCGCCTACTCGCCCTGGTTCGTCGATGTCGTTCGTGTACAGGCGACGAGAGCGGGCATACCCGTCGGCGTCGGCGGATATCGCATCTACACCAGCCTCGATCCTGACCTGCAGAATGCAGCCACGAGCGCGCTCGCCGAAGAGACGAAAGCTCTCGAGGCGCAATCGGGCTACCCGCATCCCCGCTACAGTGCGGCGGCGAAATCCGCGTCGAATGCCAATCGGATGACCGACTACCTGCAAGGAATGGTCGTCGCGCTCGATCCGACATCTGGCGATGTGCGCGCGCTGGTCGGAGGCCGCGACTACAATGACTCGCAATTCGATCGAGCCGTCGATGGCATGCGACAGCCCGGGTCTTCGTTCAAGCCGATAGTATATGCGCTGGCCATCGCCGACAGCATTACACCCAATGCGATCTTCGCCGACACCGCCGTCACGATAAATCTTCCGAACGGGAAGACATATAGTCCGGAAAACTCCGACGGCGAATACCTGGGTCCGCTGACTTTGCGCGAAGCCCTCGCGAAATCCCGGAACGTCGTCGCTGTGGAGCTCGGCCAGAAACTGGGAATGGATTCAGTCGCCGATCTCGCGCGTCGGATGGGTCTGACCTCCAAAGTGGCTCCTTATCCCTCGAGCGCGATCGGGGCATCGGTGGTTCAACCGCTCGATCTCGTTGCGACGTATACAACATTTGCCAACCTCGGCACCCCGGTCGAGCCGCGCTTCATATACCGTATTGAGGACCCGAACAGAAAGGTTGTCCTCACGCGCGAAGTCACAGCGCTTGCTCCCGCCCTCGACTCAAAGGTCACCTACGTTGTCCGCGACATGATGCGTGATGTCGTAGAGCGCGGCACCGCGTCCAGTATTCGTCGCTATTTGCCGGCGTCGATTCCAGTTGCCGGCAAAACCGGCACAACGAACGACAACTCTGATGTCTGGTTCGTTGGGCTCACCCCCGAGCTCGTCGCCGGCGTCTGGCTCGGCTTCGACAAACCTGTGACTATCACTGCGGGGGCAGCGGGTGGCTCGCTCGCCGCTCCAGTTTGGGGGAAGATGGTCGCGCGCTACTACGCAGCACATCCCGAGATCCTCACCTCACGCTCCATGGATCCCTGGGCTCCGCCAGTCGGCGTGATTTACGGCGACGTCGACCGAATGACTGGGGAGCTTGCCAACGATCAAACGCCCGCGGACCGCCGTTACACTGAGTACTTCGTGGAAGGCACGGAGCCGGCGCCGCTCAGAGCCGATCCGTGGAAGTTGTTCGGGTCGGGACCGATCATCTTCTAGTCTGTATCGTCCAACCGCTCACCGCGGAGATGGCCACTCCCGTCCCTTGTAGGATGAGCATTACTCCGTTCGCGCGGCAGTAAATAAAAAGGGAGCCGAATCAGCTCCCTTTTTATTTCGCGTGAGAGAACTACGCCGCGCCCTTGATCTCCAGCGGCGTTGCCTGCTCGCCAGGCTCCGCCGGGATCAGCGCGATGTCGAGCACTTCACTGAGTGTTTCGACCGGATGGAACTCGAGCACGTTCCGAACCTCCTCGGGAACATCCTCGATGTCCGGTTCGTTCGCCTTGGGAATGATGATCGTCTTGATTCCCGCCCGATGCGCGCCGAGCACTTTCTCCTTCAACCCACCGATCGGAAGAACTCGCCCGCGCAGCGTGATCTCTCCGGTCATCGCTACATCGCGCTTCACCGGTCTGTCCGCCATCTCGGACACCAATGCCGTGGCGATTGCGATTCCAGCCGATGGCCCGTCCTTCGGGATCGCACCCGCCGGAACGTGGATGTGCGCCTCGATCGCGCCCAACCTGTCGCGCGGTATGCCGAGGTTTGCCGCGTTGTTGGTGGCGTAGGTAAACGCCGCCCGTGCCGACTCCTTCATCACATCGCCGAGCTGGCCGGTGAGAATGAGCGACACCGCCCCGCCCGGTCCGACCTGGTTCGTCGTATCACCGTCGCGATTGCCATAGTACCGGCGAATCGAGGCTTCGACGAACATGATGTCTCCGCCCATCGGCGTGTAGTACATGCCGGTGGCGATTCCGACCTCGCTCTCATCGAGCGCGTGCTCGGGGTGAACGCGCGGACGTCCGAGCAGATCGCGCACTGCGTCAGCATCGACGACGTGCTTGACCTCTTCGCTGGCTGCAATCTTCCGTGCCAGCTTCCGCGCCACTGCGCCGATCTGCCGCTCCAGCTGTCTCACTCCACTCTCCCGAGTGTAGTTCGACACCACCGACATTATCGCTTCATCGGTGAAGCTGATGTCTTTGTCGTTCAGGCCCGATTCCTCGAGTTGGCGCGGCAACAAATACTTCTTGGCGATCTCCGCCTTTTCCTTCTCGGTGTAGCCCGCAAAATCGACGACTTCCATGCGGTCGAGCAGCGGTCCCGGAATGTTCTGGACGAAATTCGCCGTCGCAATGAACAGCACCTCACTCAGGTCGAACGGAATGCCGAGGTAGTGATCGGTAAAGGTGTCGTTCTGTGCCGGGTCGAGCACCTCGAGCAGTGCGCTCGCGGGATCGCCCTGGAACGACGTACCGAGCTTATCGACTTCGTCGAGCAGGAAGACGGGATTCTTGGTGCCCGCCTGCTTCAGCCCCTGCACGATTCTGCCCGGCATCGCGCCTACATAGGTGCGGCGATGTCCACGAATGTCTGCTTCGTCGCGCGCACCACCGAGGGCAACGCGAACGTACTCGCGGCCCAAAGATCTGGCGATCGACTTCGCGATGGATGTCTTACCGACACCCGGAGGTCCGATGAAGAGAAGGATCGGTCCCTTCGCCATCGCCCGCGACTTCGCCTCTACCTTGTCGGTGATTGGCTTGTCGCCGTGATCGCCGATCGCCAGCGATGGGGTCGCATCGTTCTTGTCAGCGAAGAGTTTGCCCGCCGGAACTTCGCCGGTTTTTTCGACTTCGTCGGCGAGCTGCGAAGCACGCAACTGTCTCACGGCCAGGAACTCCAGCACGCGGTCCTTCACGTCCTTGAGCCCGTAATGATCTTCCTCGAGCACTACCTCAGCGTGCTTGAGATCGAGCTGATCGTCCGATCTCTTGTTCCACGGAAGCTCCGCAACCCACTCGAGGTAAGTGCGAATGACCTGCGCTTCCATCGATTCGCGTCCCGCGCGCTCGAGTCTGCCAAGCTCACGCTCCACTTCGGCGCGCGCTTCCTTGGGCAGCTCCAGCTTGGCGAGCTTGTCGCGAAGCTCGGTAATCTCTTTGCTCGAATCGTCGTCGCCGAGCTCTTTCTGGATGGCCTTGAGCTGCTCGCGCAGATACATCTCACGCTGGCGTTCGCCCAATTCCTCCTGGACCTGCGACTTGATGTCCTCCTGCGCTTCGAGCAAACCAACCTGTCGCTGCACATGGACGAGAATGCGGCGCAGCCGCTCCTCGACGCTTAGCGTCTCGAGCAGACCCTGCTTTTCAGGTACAGGAAGCTCGATATAACCGGCAACGAGGTCCGCAAAGCGACCCGGATCCGTTACGGAATCGAGAACCTGGTGGACGACCTCCTCGGGTAGTCCCCGCCGCTCGCCGAGCTCAGCAGCGCGCTCGCGCGTCTCTTTCTGTAACGCGGTGAATGCAGGATCGTTTTCAGTCTGAGGGGTCATCTCCTCTGCTGGTACGATTACCGCGCTGAGAAATCCATCGGCAGTCGAATATTGAAGAGCAGTCGCGCGCTGCTCACCCTGGAGCAACAGCTGCACACCGCCAAGACCACGCTGGATCTGACCGATGCGCGCAATAACGCCCATCGAATACAGAATGTCCGCCGTGGGCTCCTCGGTGTTGTCGCGTTGCGCGACTGCGAAAACGAGGCGGTCTCCCTTGAGGGCCGACTCGATCGCGCGAAGTGTTGAAGGTCGCCCCGCCGCTATCGGCTGGGTCAGACCGGGAAAAATTACCGTACCCCTCAGGGGGAGTACGGGGAGTGTTTGACGTTGTGCCATTGTCCTTCCGAAGCCAAGATCCTTATTTAGATACTACTGTCCAACCCTCTCACACTGCATCTTTTGCTCTCGTGGATTTACGCCAGCCAGGCATGAAGGGCAACACCGGAACTGCTGATTCGACGCGGCGCCATGCCAATTAGACCCGAAGACGAGCTAGGCACACATGTGGCGCAAGTTCTCTCTGCAAACTATGAGCTAGAGAGCGAGGTCGGTCGTGGCGGCATGGGCATCGTGTATTGCGCGCGCGACAGACGGCTGAAGCGCGAGATCGCGATCAAGGTTCTGCCACCGGAGCTGAGTTTCCGCGCGGATATTCGCCAGCGGTTTCTGCGAGAAGCAGAGACAGCGGCGCAGCTCAATCATCCGAACATCGTTCCCATCTACACAGTCGAAGAGCGAGACAATCTCGTCTACTTCGTGATGTCGTACATCAAGGGTGATAACCTCGGGCAGCGGCTCCAGCAGCACGGACCGATGCCCCCGGTCGAAGTGCGTCGCATTCTGCGCGAAGTAGCTGAAGCGCTCGCTTACGCGCACAATCGCAACGTCATCCACCGTGACATCAAGCCCGACAACATCATCATCGATGATGAAACCGGTCGTGCGATGGTCACCGACTTCGGCATCGCGCGCGCTCTCACCGACATGGGAGACTCGCGTCTGACCGCCACCGGCATGGCGATCGGCACGCCTGCATATATGTCACCTGAACAGTCAGCTGGAGACCGCGCCATCGACGGCCGCAGCGATCTCTATTCGCTGGGCGTCGTCGGCTATCAAATGCTCTGCGGACAGACTCCGTTCGTCGCCACCAACACTCCGTCGATGCTGGTCAAGCATCTGTCGGAACGGCCGATCCCGGTCGACGAGCGTTGGCCCGATCTGCCGCCGGATCTGTCGCGTGCCGTTATGATGTGCCTCGAGAAGGATCCCGACGACCGGTTCCCCAGTGCCGCCGCGTTTGCGGTTGCCCTGAGTGGTGGCGCCATGCCTACCCTTGCCACACGCGCCGCTCCCGCGGCTACGCAACCAGGAACCCGGCGCGACATGGGTGCGGCAATCGAAGACGGCATACGCGACCGGATCATCAATGAATCAGTCGGTGTCGGCCGCTACCGCCAGCCGAGTCAGTCGTATCTGCCTTCGCAGCCGACGCCGGAAGAAGTGAGCAAGTGGAACGCGCCGCAGGTTGTCTCGTTCAGACGCAAGCTTGCGCCGTACCTTGCCGTCAATGCGATCCTCGTCCCGATCTCCCTGTTCTCGAATCACGACTTTATCGCCCTGACGGTGGTCTGGACCGTGTTTCTGGCGTTCAGATACTCGAAGCTCTGGGCGGCTGGCTACGATTGGCGCGATGTGTTCCGTCAGCCGCGCGACCGATTGATCTTCGATGTCGCGGCGGAAACCATTGATGATGCGCGCGCGTTGTTCGACGAGAAAAAGCGCGCCGAGGTTCGTGCCCGTGCGCGCGCACGAGGCCAGGGATTGTATTCTCCGCTTTCTCCGGTTCCAACGGCGCAACCGTTTCAGCCTTATCCGAGAGCGGGTGGTCCGACCACAAGCCTGAGTCCGATTCCCGCTGGCGCCCCGGCGCCCTACGCTGACTCACGCTACGGCTCCGCCATTCGCGAGGCAGAAGGCGATCATCGCGAGATCCATCGTCAGCTTCTGAACATGCCGCCCGATGAGAGGGAGCAAATTCCCGAAGTGGCGACTTCTGCGGACGCCATCTTCCGCAAAGTTCAGCAACTCGCGCTGTCTTTGTCGGATCTCGATCGAAGCACAGGGCGCGAAACCTCCGAAAGCGTGGAAAAGGAGATCGATACCCTCGAGTCGCAGGCGAATCCGCTCGACTACCGCGCGAGCGAGGAGCGCGTACGCCGGCTTGCCATGCTACGCCGGCAACGCCGCGCGCTGGCGGAAGTCGGACGGAAGAAGAAAGAGGCTCAGGAGAAGCTCGATCACTGCCGGCAGATACTCAGGTCTATGCGGCTGGAGCTGGTGCGCTTCCGCACCGGCGGTCTCGGCGTGCAGCCCACCGGTCTCACGATGGTCACCCAGCAGGCGCAGACCGTGGTACGGGAGATGGGTTATCTCTCCGACGCCAACGCTGAGTTGAACGCGCTCTGAGGTCGGGCTTCGCGGCGTCTCGGCGCGGCCAATCATCATGATCATTAAAGCGGGTCGCCGCGGAGCAATCACATCGCTCCTTCTGGCGCTTGCTTGTGGCGGCGATACCAGTGCGAAACCCGGCGCTGCTTCGTCGACGGCCAGCCGTGTCAAATCTTTCGCGTCATCCACTGTGGCTACACCCGCCGCCGCCAAACCCCCCATTGTTCACGTTCCAACTCCTGACACCTTGCGCGGTCTCTACGTGAATCGCTGGGCGGCGCTGGGAAGCAAGCTGAGGCAGCTCATCGACGTCGCCCGAAAGACCGAAGTCAACGCGCTCGTCATCGACGTCAAAGACGATCGGGGCTTTGTTCTTTACCGGTCGAAAGTTCCCCTCGCCCGTGAAATCGGGGCGGACACAGCGGACGGTCACTGGATGTCCGACTCCAAGGTTCGCGCCGTGCTCGACACCCTGATCGCGAACGGCATCTACCCGATCGCACGGATCGTTGTCGCCAAGGATCCGTTGCTGGCGAGTAAAAAGCTCGAGCTCGCTATCAAGCGCAAATCAGATCTGCAGCCGTGGCTCGACAAGAATGGGAGACCATGGCTCGACCCTCACCAGCCGGTGGTGTGGCAGTACGCAGCCGACCTCGCGCGGGAAGCGTACGACCTCGGGTTCAGTGAGGTACAATTCGATTACGTGCGTTTTCCCGACGAGAAACGGCTCATTTCGGAAACGGTCTATCCGTTGGCTAAGGGTCGCGTACGGGCGCAGGTAATTCGCGACCAGCTTGGATTCGTGCGCAAGAATCTCGAATCGCGCGGAATTCCCGTGACCGCCGATGTCTTCGGACTTACTGCCACCGACACCACGGACATGGGCATTGGGCAGCGGTGGGAGATGTTCGTTGACCAGGTCGATGTCGTGCTGCCGATGGTTTACCCTTCGCACTTTGCGCGGGGCACCTACAAACTTCGCAATCCGAACGCGCATCCTTACGAGACCATCGATCATGCGCTCAAGGATGCGAAAGCGCGTTCAGCGCACATCGTGAACGCCGCCAAGATCATTCCGTGGTACCAGGACTTCACACTCGGCCCGCCGCACTATTATGCCGAGCACATTCGCGCCCAGAAAAAAGCCGGATACGACAACGGGTTCCAAAGCTGGATACTCTGGAACCCGAAGAGCAACTATACAGTCGCGGCGCTCGAGCCGCGATCATAGTACTTAGCTGCTGCCGTTCTTCCGGGCGTCCATCCGCTCCTTCATCGTCGCGAGATTCTTATCGAACACCGCCTGCTGATCGGCGGTCAGAATGGCGCGAAGCTCCGCGGTCTGCTTGGCCTGAAGGTCCCTCATCTTGGTGCGGGTCGCCTCGTCTGGCGGACCACCCACTGCCTGCGCCGCTTTGCGCAATTCCATCTGCTGCGGGAGGTACTTCTCGCGAATCGTCTTGGCCTGCGCCTTCTGCGCATCGGTCAAGGTGATATCCTTGAGGAGCATGCCACCCATTCTTTCGCCACGACCCATTCCACCCTGTCCCTGACCCTGTGGCTCTGTGCCTTGCGCGGCAGCAATCGTTGTCATGCCAACGCAAAGGGCCGCAGCCAGCGTGGCGATGCGAATAACCTTCATCCTTCTCTCCTGATGTGTGATGATGCCGGAATGGCATCCGTGGTCATTATACGCCGTCCGATCAAAAAAGGTTGGGCCATGTTCGGGCTGCGTTGCCGGACAAGTTAGAAGCGGTCCAAAACTCGTTCCCCACCGGCGGGAATGGTCGCTAACAGTCTGTCAGATATAGACTTAGCCTAAGTCCCTAGCGTCTCGCCTAAAACCTGCTATTCTTCCCGCCCTGAAGGCAGGCTCATGTGCCTGTCGGCCGCTGCCCGCCTTCTTCGCGCCGAGCGCCTGTGACTGCACCCAGTAACAGCTCCGAACTGGCCCTAGCGACATCAGAATCACCCGTGGAGTCGCTCAGCTTTCCGCTGAGCTGGCTCCTCGAATACGCATCTGCTCCGATCAAGTATCGGGCGTTGAAAGAATTCGGGGTCTCTGACGCTGGTTTGCCCGACTTCGAGTGGCTGCCTTACTCTCACCGGCCGGCCATAAGACTCGCGGTCACGCAGTCGCGCGATGGGATGTGGAATCGTTCGGTGCTCTCCATTCCCGGTCGCCACGGCGGCGATTTCGCCAATATCGGTACCGTCCCGGCAGTGAGGCGGCTGGCGGAATATGGTTGGACCGCCGATTCTCCGCCGCTCATACTTGCTCGAAGGATCCTCTTCAGATTGCTGGCGGAGGACAACGATCCAGCATTCACCTTCGAGCTCGGTTCGAAGACGAGGGATGACGACGTCGTTCGTCGAACGCGCGGTCTGTTTCGGGAAGCCGCCGCTGCCACCCTTGCACAGATGGGCTACGAGAACGACCCGCGTCTGCGGGGCGCTGCGCGCCGCATTCTCGAGAGAACCATATCCTATCTGACTTCTCCCCTTGGCGAAAAGCCGTGGATGCGCGTCGGCAACGCACACGTACTCGCGCCCGAGGCAGCGCCGCCGTCGATCTATACTCTGACGATGCTCGCCTACATGCCGATCTTCAGGCACGAGCACTTCAGCGAGGTCGAACGGATATATGAAGCGATCACCCAGGCGCTGCCTCGCCAGGAAATCGTTCAGCTTTTCGGCAAGAAGATGGTGGCGCAGCCGCATCTGATCATGGGCGATGTGCTGCCGCACAGAAACGCGGTCGAGGCGGACGTGCCGTTCGCACTGACGTGGCTCGAGACGATGGCGCGCCTCAACTTCCTTCGCCGCAACGAGGGCTGGCTGAAGCTCTTCGACAGATTTGTCGACGATCGCGATCGGAACGGCGTATGGCATCCGCACAAGGGGATGGACCGGCCGACGACAGCGCATCCGTGGGCCTGGTCGACATTCCCACTCGACGATGGCGCCTCCGTCGAATCAAAATGGACCGACGTCACTTTTCGTATCGGCCTCATTGGGAAGCTACTCGGCAGAGAAATTGAATTGATCTGATCGCATGATCAGGTTGGGTCGCCGGGACATTCTCGGTCCCGGCGAGATGTTTCCCGCCGGCGATGCGACATACCGCGTGAGCTTTCCGCGGCTCGAATCCGGAATCAGGATACGCGTTGTGGAGCGTGGCGATCCTGCCGCGCCACCGATAGTTCTCGTCCACGGCTGGGGGTGCACCGTGTACGTGTTCCGGTTCAACATCCCCGCTCTCGCCGACGCCGGTTATCGCGTCGTCGCGCTCGATCTCAAGGGTCACGGATTATCGGACAAACCGCGCGGCGCCGGGGAATACACTATCGATGCACTGGTGGAGCATGTGCGGCAGGCGCTCGATGCGGTTGGTCTCGCGCACCCGGTATTAGCTGGCCATTCCCTCGGCGGCTCGCTTGTCTACCATTTCGCCGCCAGGCATTCACAGCGCCTGAGCGGTATCGGGTTGATCGCGCCGGCAGGACTCACGGGTGTGCCCTTGATGCGGCTTTATCGCCTGCTCACACCGGGGGTTCTGAACCCGTTAATGAGTCGGGTAAGATCGAGGACGGTGGTTAAGATTGCCCTGAGGCGAGTCTACGGAAAGCGCGGACACTTCAGCGCGCGCGACGTCGAGGAATACGTAGCGCCCTCTCAATTCGCCGAGTATGGTCCCGCGATTCGGCAAGTTTTGCATTCATATGATTGGAAGGCGGCTGAGCACCGGCAGTTACCGGTGGTAAATCTGCCCGCTGTGGGAGTGTGGGGAACGCGCGATCACATGATGCCGGACAACGGGATGGAGATTTATCGCAGTCTGCTGCCACAGATCGAGCTGACTTCCGTAGTCGACGCAGGGCATGTCGTCCCTGAGGAAACTCCCCGCGAGGTGAACGAAGCGCTGTTGAGGCTGCTCCACCGGGTATATTCCGGCAGATGAATGAGGAGAAAATCGAGGCGAGCATCTCCTTTGCGGAGCTGGACCTCGCGCCCGAAGTTCTGCACGCTGTGCGCGATGCCGGATATGAGAACCCAACACCGATCCAGGCGCAGGCCATCCCGCTGGCGCTGTCGGGAAGGGACCTGATCGGCCTGGCCCAGACCGGAACCGGAAAAACGGCGGGGTTTACGCTCCCGATCGTGCACAATCTCATCACCGCTCCGCTCACCGGCAGCAGTGGCGAGCCTGTCCATCATGTGAGGGTGCTGATCCTTACTCCGACGCGCGAGCTCGCAGCACAGGTCGAGGCGAGTTTCCGAAAGTACGGAAAGCACACCGACCTGCGCGTAGTACCGATCTATGGTGGGGTCGGCATCGAGCCTCAATCGAAGGAATTGCGGCGCGGCGTCGATGTCGTGGTGGCAACACCAGGTCGGCTGCTCGATCATATGGAGCGAGGCAACGTCTCTTTCGATGATCTGGAAGTCCTGGTGCTCGATGAGGCAGACAGAATGTTGGACATGGGCTTCGCGCCGCAGCTCAATCGGATAGTGAACGATATTCCGCGCTATCGGCAGACGTTATTGTTCAGCGCCACGATGCCGCCAGAGGTTGAAGCGCTGGCGCGGAAGTATTTGCGGAAGCCGGTAGTGGTCCAGGTTGGTCGTCGCTCCGAAGCGGCGAGCACCGTGACACATGCTGTCTATCCGGTGCCGCGAGAGCGAAAGAATACTCTGCTGGTGGAGCTGCTGAAGAAACCGGAGATGGATTCGGTCCTGGTTTTCACCCGCACCAAGCATGGCGCCGATCGTGTCGTTCAGCACCTTGAAGATCAGGGCGTTGCCGCGACGGCGATGCACGCGGATAAGTCGCAGGGCGAACGCACGCGCGCTCTCGATGATTTCAAGGCTGGGAAGATTCGAGTGCTCGTCGCCACGGACATCGCCCAGCGGGGACTCGACGTTTCCGGGATCAGTCACGTCATCAATTACGACGTGCCCCAGCAGCCGGAAGACTACGTCCACCGGATCGGCCGCACTGGACGCGCCGCGGCAACGGGCGACGCTTTCACTTTCATGTCAACCGACGAGATTGCGATGGTACGTTCAATCGAGCGGACCATAGGCCAGCAGATTCCGCGAATTTCGGTGCCCGGTTACGACTTCGGCACGACAGCCGAGGCTGTGCCGGCGCCGGGCGAATCGCTTACCGCGGAGGAGGTTGCTTCTACCGAGGCTAGTGCCGCAGCCGACCGAGCCGCGAAACAAAAACGGTATCGACGGCCAGGCTCCGTCGCACGACGACGCTGAGGTTGGCGGCGCCGTAGCCCATTCCTGTCGCCGCGTACGACATTCGTACTCGCGTTGCCGAGATCTGAACTCCGTGCTCGGCACCGACATCGCGCCGCCGGACCGTGTCACCGCCAACGGTCACGAAAATCCGTCGATTCGTGGTATCGATCTCGACGGTTGACTGCGCCGACCGGGCAATGGCGATGTGCCGGGCGCCGCTGAACGCAGATTCGATGTCAGCAACCGCGCCCCGGACCTGAATCGTATCGATGAGTTTGCCTGCCCGTGGCACGGCGATGGCGGTCAAAACACCCATGATACACAGCGTGATTGTGATTTCCGGAACGGTGAACGCGTGGCTGCGTGGCGTCTCACTTCCCTCGGGTTGGGGATATGCATAGCATACGGTGCACAACTGCTCTGTCGCTGATCCGAACTTTCCCGGTCTGCTCATACCGTCCCGCAAAAATGAAAGCTGAATTGCTGTCGAGCGCTGTGGTTTTCGCGCTCGCCGTTGCTTGCGCCCCCGCAGCTCCGCCTCCCGCACCTGAGATTCCGCAGCCAAATCCGTCGGTTGGTCGCCCGCCGTTTCGGATGGATACATCGCTTACGCCCGATCGTGTGCCGGCTTTCCAGGAGGCGCCGCTCATCATCTGGGGGCCTCCACCAGAAGGAACAGCTCACCCCGAAAGAGTGAGGCGGTACGATCTTCAGAATCAGGTTACAACACTCCGATTCGATTGGTCGCGACAGGCCGTAGTCGGACGAACGACGCTTACCATCGCTGGCTTGCCTGATGCCGCGCCCCTCTCGACGGTGATGGTCGACGCGGGCGACATGACTTTCAAGCGCGTCGCCGGCGACGACAAGGCTCTGAGATACGATTACGACGGAAGCGTCCTCACCGTCCATCTCGCTTCTTCGCTCCGCGCCGGACAAAAAACTTCCATCACGATTGACTATGACGGCGCCAACCGCTCGAAGGGGGCGTATTTCAGACCGGCCAAACACATCGTCTGGACCCAGGGCGAGACCCAGGACAACCACTTCTGGGTGCCGACGTACGATTTTCCAAACGATAAAACGACGTGGGAATTTTTTATCTGGACAGCGAAGGACGAGCGAGCTTTGTCCAACGGACGCTTGGCGGGATCACGCGCGGTGGGCGATAGCGTCGAGTGGCACTGGATTCAGGACAAGCCTGCATCCACGTACCTGATGACGACCGTTGTCGGCAACTATACGGTCCTGCAGGACAAGCCCTGGAGGAACGTATCGGTCGGGTACTGGACGTATCCGGATTCGGTCGATGCAGCCTGGCGGGGATTTGCGAAGACGCCGCAAGCAATCGATGTCTTCTCCCGCAAAACCGGCGTCCCCTACCCGTGGGTGAAGTACGATCAAATCGTCATTCCGGAATTCCAGTATGGCGGCATGGAGAACGTCACTGCCACTTCGCAGAACGACGCCGAAATTCTCCACCCGGCAGCATCAGAACCTCAGGCTATTTCAATTCCGTTGATGGCGCACGAGCTCGGGCACCAATGGTATGGCGATCTCCTCACTACGCGCGATTGGGGCGACGTCTGGCTCAACGAAGGCTTCGCCACCTTCATGGAGCAGGTGTTCCGCGAAGACGACCAGGGCGTGGATGAGACCGCCCTCGACCGCCTTGGCGCGCAGGAGCAGACTATCGAAGCGGACCGCCGCAACCGTCGCCCCATCGTCTGGAACAAGTGGGTAAACGATCCGATCGAAGTCTTCTTCAGTGGGCACATCTATCCAAAAGGCGCGACGATTTTGCAAATGCTTCGTCATCAGCTTGGCGATGCGCTTTTCTGGAAAGCGATGAATCACTACACAACCGAACATGCTTACGGCAACGTCGTAACGGACGATCTTCGCAAAGCGTTCGAGGAAACGACGGGCAAGGACTTCAAGGCGTTCTTCGATCAGTGGGTCTACGGTGCGGGATTCCCCGTGTTCCAGGTTTCCTCTGCGTACGATGCGGCGGCGCGGCGCCTGGTGATCAACGCTCGCGAGGTCCAGCCGCGTGACAGCATGACCGGTTTCTTCGACGTCGACGTGGACGTGGAGGCGCGCACCGACAGCGGTGTAGTTCGTTTCGTCGTTCCTGTTCGCAACGGAACCGGTGAAGCCGGCGCGAATCTCAAGGCAGCGCCACGCTCAATCCGCTGGGACAAGGGCAACTGGATTCTCGACTTGACCGATTTCCCCCGCTCCACCCGAATGATGCAGTATCAGCTCGTCAACGACGATGACGTGCTCGGCAGAATAGAAGCCGTCGATGTACTGGCGCAGCGTCCGGCGGACGCGATGGCGCTGAACGCGCTCATCGGCGCCACTCGGAACGATCGCTTCTGGGCCGTGCGCTCACGCGCCGTCGACGCAATCGGTGTGTGGGGAAGTGATTCCAGTCGCTCCGGCGCGTCGCCAATGCGCCAGGTGGCGAGTGCACTCGTGACGGCGACGCGTGATCCAGACGCTCGGGTGCGTCAGCAAAGCGCGACAGCGCTCGGGCGACTGCTGCTGCCGGCAACCACGACTCGCGACATCGCCATCCGTCTCCGCGAATTGGCCCGCAGCGACCCGAACATAATCGTCCGCGGCGCTGCGCTCGCTTCCGATATCCGTCTGGAGAAAAACGCCGCGATTCCGCTCGCCAAGCAGTTAATGGCGAACGACGTCTGGCAGAGTGTGATTCGCACGCCTGCTATCAACGCGCTCAAGGAAGCAGGCACTCCCGAGGCCCTTCAACTCGCGCAACAGTACGCGCCCGCGACCCAATAGCGGCCGAACCCAAACCACACCGATGAAGATCAGTATCGAATACTGCGTGGTTTGAAACTATCAGCCACGAGCCGCCGGTCTGGCGGACGAGATCAGAAAGCGCTTCCCCGACGCGGAAATCAAAATGATGCCTTCGCGCGGCGGACGCTTCGAGGTACTGCTCGAAGATGAGCCAATCTTCCAGAAGTCCAAGCTTGGCCGGCACGCCAAACCGGGCGAAATACTATCACTACTAGAACAGAAAACCTGAAATCATGAGAATCGCGTTGTCCACCGGAGGAGGTGACGCGCCGGGGCTCAACGCGGTGATACGTGCCGCTGTGCTCTCGGCGGTGAACCGTGGTTGGGAAGTTCTCGGCGTCAAGAAAGGCTACGCCGGCCTGCTGGGTGAAGAGGAAGTGATTCCGATGACCGCGTCGACTGTGCGCGGGATCGCTCACCTTGGTGGTACCATCCTCCGCACCACCAATCGTGGGAATCCTTTCAGCTATCCGGTCTATCTGCCGGATGGCAGCTGCGTGGAGAAGGATCGCTCAGACGAGTTGATCGAGAACGCGCGCAAGCTTGGCATCGACGCGTTGATATCCATCGGCGGCGACGGGTCTCTGAGCATTGCCCACGAGCTCTGTGAAAAAGGCATGCGCATCGTGTGCGTGCCGAAGACCATCGACAACGATGTTAGCGGGACGATCACTACCTTTGGCTTCGATACTGCCGTCAACACGGCACTCGAGGCGATCGACAAGCTGCACACCACCGCCGAGAGTCACGATCGCGTGATTGTGCTCGAGGTAATGGGTCGCCATGCCGGATTTATCGCCCTGCACGCCGGACTCGCCGGCACTGCGGACGTCATCCTGATCCCGGAAATCCCCTACGACATCGACAAAGTCTGCGAGAAAATCCTGGCGAGGGGCAAATCAGGAAGACATTTCTCCATCGTCGTCATTGCCGAAGGAGCTCACCCGCGCGGTGAGGATCACGCTATTCGCGGCAAGTCGATGCCGGGACAGGCGGTTCGCGTAGGCGGAATCGCCGAGCGGTTGGCGGAGCAGATCGAACACGGCACTAAAAAGGAAACGCGGTCGCTGATTCTTGGGCATTTGCAGCGCGGCGGCATGCCGACGGGATATGACAGATTGCTGGCCGTTCGTTTTGGCGGCGCGGCAGTGCGCGCCGTCGCGGACGAAAAATGGGATCATATGATCGCTCTCCAGTCTCCCCACATCGTGGCGGTTCCATTGACCGACGTGCTAAAAACGCCGAAACGGGTGGAGATCGACCACGACACGGTACTCACGGCGCGCGCAACGGGCATCTCTTTCGGCGACTGATTTCCGGGTCTGGCGGCCGTTGCCGGAATGGGCGATTGTGTGTGGCCCGGAAGACGGTTGAGGTGTACTAAACAGTCGTCCCACCGGGAGGACAACCTCCGATTTTGGGGGTGCCGCTTTCGATCCTAAGTGGTTGATCTGTAACTAGATAGGCCATTTGGCACTGTGTGGCACCCCCTGTGCACCCCTACCGACCCATGATGCACCGTTTCCTACCCATCCTGACCTCTTCCTGGACTCGCGTCGCAGCGGTCGCGGCCGCCGCTCTCGTCATCTCGACGAGCTCGGCCGAGGCTCAACGTCCAGTTCCGGTTAAGCCGAAGTCGCAGACACAGCAGACCCAGCGTCGCGACCAGATAGTGCCGCCTGGCTTTTTGCCGCCAGCAGGCATGTGTCGGATCTGGATCAACGATGTGCCGCCGGGCCAACAGCCGGCACCGACTGATTGCGCATCAGCCGTTAGAAACCGCCCGTCAAACGGCAAGGTCCTCTTCGGCGATGAGCCGAAAGGCAAGAAGGGGAAATCGGACAAGGGCCAGTCGAGTCAAACCGACGAGCTCGTTGATCTAATCAAACGGAGGATATCGCGATGAAGACGTTCGCAATCGCGCTTGCAGTTTCAGGGTTTGCTTCAGCAGCATCGCTTGGCGCTCAGACTACGCTGCCATCGCGCTCGGGCGTTCAAACGTCGGGCACAGTGTCGGATTGCAGCTACGCCCGCACCACCAACAGCGTTGGCGACATCATTTTTGGTCGCACCAATCTCGCCAACGACTGCACCGATGTGTACACCCGCAACGATGGAGCCTGGTATCAGGTCGGCCGCGGTCGCGACAACAATTCGATCTACGAGCGTCGCGTTCGCAACTCGCGTGGCACTCTGGTGATCCAGCGCGCACGCCGCAACCCGAACGGCACCTTCAGCATTATCAGTACTCGCGCCGCCAACTCGAACGACAAACAGTGGAGAAAGGCGGAGAAGGCTCGGCAGAAGGCCTACACCAAGCAGGAGAAGGCTGAGCAGAAAGCCGAGAAGAAGTACTACAAGAGTCACGGTTAACTCGGAGGATTACAATGAAAGCAGTCATATTGGCCCTAGCCGTCGCCGCTCTCGCTTCCGCAGCGCCTGTAAGCGCTCAGGTACCAAGCCGCGGCATACCGACGACCAGCACCAGCCGGAACACGTCAGTTGACGGTTCCTGGCGCGCCGTCGGGCAGGATCGCAGTGGGACTATTTATGAGCGCCGCACCTACGACTCATACGGCAACATCGTCGTGCAACGCGCTCGCCGCGATGCCAATGGCAATCTCAGAATCATCGATACCCGCACCGTGCAGACCAACGGTAATCGCAACGATTGCCAGAACGGGACAAACAGCACGGTGGGAGACATCGTTTTCGGCCGCACCGGCACCAACAACAACTGCCAGTACAACGGCAGCTCGAACCGACGTGCTAATGACGGCGTCTGGCGTCAGGTCGGTCAGGGTCGCAACAACAACTCGATCTACGAGCGCCGCACCGTCGACGGAAACGGCAACGTAGTCGTGCAGCGCGGACGCAGAAACTCCAACGGTAGTTTCACCGTTCTCAGCACCCGCACCATTGGCAACAATCGCAATGTCAACCGCAACAACGGCAGCTACAACCGTGGCCGCGGTGACGACGATGAGAATGACAACCGTCAGTGGGACAATCGTCACGGCGATTCCGATGACCATTACGACAAGTCGGAACGAAAGGACCATGGTAAGGGTAAAGGAAAGAAAGGCAGAGACTAAGGGTCTCTTGAAGTCATAGCGACGGCCCCGGCGGACCCTGGTTCCCGGGGCCGTTTCGCATCCGGTGCGATGTATGCACCTTTCCAGCGCGAATGCAGCGCAAAGTCACCGACCGATATCTTCCGCCTGATCACGCGGCGTTCGTGGCCGCCGAGCCGTCAACCGGAAGGCTGATCGTCATCGCGCCGACTCGTGCTGCGTGTGAGACAATCGAGCTTGCGCTCGGCTTGCGAATTCCTACCCTTCTCGAAAAACAGCACGGACGCGAGATCCTGGCGCTGGCTGCAGAAGGCAAGGGATTTGGCATCGTCGCCGGCACGGGCACCGGAAAAACTCTTTCGATTCGGCCGATTGCCGAGACAATTCTCGCTACCGATGCGCTGAAGGTGGGCGTCGTCAACCGCGAGCGCGAAGCCACGCCGGAGACGCCAACCTGGAATGTCATCGTCGTGACGACAGGAATAGCGCGCCGCTGGTTTCAGGATGGAGACATCCTGCCGACCGATACTCTTGTCGTGGACGAGATCCACCAGACCTCCGCCGAGCTGGAGCTCTGTCTGGCGCTCGGGAAACGGGTTGGGTGCCGGTTCATCTGGCTCTCCGCGACCGTCGATCCGACTTTCTACGCGCGTTATCTCAACGCTGCCGCGGTGCTCGAGACTACAGCGTTCGATCCTTCCAAGGCAGCCGACGTGAAGATCGTTCGCAAGGAGCCGCTGACTTTTCTTGACGATCGTTTCCTGCAGCAGGTCGTAAAGGAGCGACGCGGCGTCGGCATGTTCCTCCCCACGCGGGCCGGCGTCGAGCAGGCGGCAGAGCAGGTCAGGGAGAGATTCCCCCGCATCAATAGCGCGTTCTATCATGGCGGCGAGCCAATCAGGGTCATTCGTCCCTTCCTCGAGGGCGAGGAAAAGAAGCCGTACTTTCTGTCGATGACGGCAGCGGGTCAGAGTGCCCTCAATGTCCAGGGTCTCGATACCGTGGTCATCGACGACACGCGCTTCAGCAACATCATTGAGCGCGGCAAGAATGTTCTCACTCGGCTGCACCTCGGCGCCAACGAGATTCTGCAGATGGCGGGTCGGGTGCACGGACGCGTTGCGGGAGGGCGGGTGTTCATCCTGTCGGACCGCGACATCCAGTTCTCGTCGCTCCGGCCTACCGCCCCCGAGTTCCAATTGGCGGGTGATTCCGAACGCGTTGCAATGACGTGCGCCGATCTCGGCGTGGCGGCTGACCAGCTGGATTTGCCGGTCCCTCTTGATCGGGCGGCGTATCGGCGCGCGGTGACCTTGCTCGAGCGGCGCGGAATCATCGAAAATGGACGACTCTCGCGCTACGGAAAAGCCGTAGAAGCGATGCCAGTCGACCGGCCGTGGGCGGAGTTGCTCGTCAACGCGGATGACGAGCTCGTTCCGTATCTCGCCGTAATGAGCTCGATCGAGTCGCTTCATCGCATGACGCGTGAGGACCGCGACCTTTCCGGTGTGCTGGTGCCGGGCAGCGACCACCTCACTTCGTACAATCTCTACGCGGAAGCGTTCTCGAGATGTGGCTACATCGGCGAGGTGTACGGGTTGCCGCGACACCTGTTCGATGAAAGCATCGAGAAGTGGGCCGAGCAGCGCGGCGTGCTGGTGAAATCAATCGAAGATGCGGCACTGGCCAGCGCCAGCATTTATAGAAGTCTTGGGCTGGAGCTTCCGACCCGTATGGTGAACGCGCGCGATCACGTGTTTCGGAAATTCACCGAACTGCTCGCGCAGTACATGCCATTTGATCTGGTCATCGACGAGCAGACCGCTGATGGCGGCGAGGCGCGCGTGTCGAAGACGAGCGTGTGCGGCAGCTGGGGACCGATAGCCGGTAGCCTCCGCTATTTCGCCGACCGATCAGGGATTCCGCGCGCAGCGATCGAAGGAACCCAAATTCCGATGGAGCTCATTCGCCGCTATGCGACGCGCGGTAAAGTGGAGCTGATTTATGATCCTCGGCGAAAGCACGGCCCACTGATCCTGAAGGGAAGCCTTGAATATTTCGGCTTCGAGCTCGAAAGCGAGGTTGAGATTGTTGAAGACTTTCCGGCTGAACACGCGTCGGAGGCCCGGCAACTGTTAGCGGCGGCGGTTGCGCGCGGTGAGGCGAGACATCTCGCAGTAAAAAAGAATCAGCACGCAATCGAGGAAATCAGGGAGGCCTACAAACGATCCGGCGGCGAGACACGGCGCCTCGGTCTGGCCGACCTCACCGCCCTTTACTCCGATCAACTGAAGGACGTCAACTCGATGGAGCAGTTCCGCGCCACGCGGCTGGTGGTGGATCGCGACCAGTTCGTTTCGCGTGAGGCGAGGGATCGGCTCGCCGCACTTCCGAACACCGCGCAGATAAGGGACCGGGAAGTCGAGATCGACTACGACGTCGAAGACCGAGATGGTGAGCGACAGGGGATCGCGAGGCTTCGGATTCCCGAGAAAATTGCGCGCACTTTGAGCGACGGAGAAATCCCCGCGCTCGACAGGCCCATTCGTTTCGTCGTCCTCCGTGGCCAGCGTGGTGCTGTTCGCGCTGAAACCCTCGAAGAACTGCAGGAGCTCCTGGCCCAACCCTGGTCGCCAGACGAAGTCGCGGAGTCGGAGGACGACCGCGCGATGCTTTCGCACGCCGAGCGCGAGGTCAAGCGGATTGCAGGAGAATTTCGCGGGCATCGACAGCGCGGCGACCGCAACAGGTCGAGGCATGGACCCAGACATGGGCGCGACAACCAGCGCGGTGGCGGCCAATTCCGCAAACGTCGACGTGGACGTTAGCGTAAGAGTGCACTGGCGGCGGCGCTACTCACCCGTATAATCCGCGCATGCCGACACAATATTTCGCGACCCACTTCGCGGAGCATCAAAGGGTCATCGCCGACTGTATCGCATCTATACAACCGGCATCGGACGCGGCCGGAGAGGCAATCATCTCCTGTCTTGGTCGCGGCGGAAAGCTTCTGGCTTTTGGGAACGGAGGCAGTGCTACACAGGCCAGTCACCTGGTCGAAGAGCTGATCGGTCGTTTCAAGGACACGAGGAGAGCGCTTCCCGCTGTCTCTCTGGTGAGTGACTCCGGAGTGGTTACCTGCATCGCCAACGATTTCGGATACGAAGCGCTGTTCGAGCGTCAAGTCGAAGCGCTGGCCACGACGGGGGATGTCGTAGTCGGCATAACTACAAGCGGCAAATCCGCAAACGTCCTTCGCGGTCTGAAAGCCGCGAAGGAGAAGCGCGCCGTTACTATCGCGCTCTGCGGCAAAAATGGACTGGAGAGGGGGATCGCGGATCACGTGGTCTCCGTTCCAAGCGACAACGGAGCCTATGTCCAGGAAGCCCACCTGATGATCCTGCACGTCTGGTGCATCGCGGTCGATGCGACGATCAAGGCGGGTGGACTCTCGACGTTGCGCTAGCGACCTGAAGCTGCGACTACACGAGGCTGAGTCGGGGTCTCTCTTCTGTGACCGCGAGCGCGTCTTCGCGGTAAGACAGCCACCCGGTCGAACCCTCCGAGACCATCTCGACTTCGGTACCGAGCGGCAAAGTGAGGTTCGGCGCTTCATGGCCGGCCGGGAAATCCATAAGGATTGGACCATCGAAGTCCGGGAGCAGATCCAGAAGGAAGTTCTGGAACTCATCCTCCTCGCAGCGATCGATGGACAGCTGGCCGAACACTATGCCCCTCACCTCGCGCAGCAGCCCCGCCGAACGCAGGTGGACGAGGCGCTCATCGACGAACGACATCGGGTCTCTCGTCTCCTCGAGAAAGAGGATCGCGCCGCGTGTGTCGATCTCGTAGGGCGTGCCGATCGTTTGCTGAACGAGGGAAAGATTTCCGCCCGTCAGACGTCCAACTGCGCGTCCGGGTCGAACAGCGCGAACCCCGAATCCCGTGAGCTTGTCCTGTGGCCGCGGATCGGTGAGCGCCGACAGAAGTGACCTAACGGTGGGGTCGCTGACGCCCGTGTATAGGTCGTCCAGTGTCGGACCGTGAAAAGCGCGCACGTGCGCCCGACGCATCAGCCAGAGGTGCAGCGCAGTGATGTCCGAGTAGCCGACGAATGCCTTGGGGTTCCGACGAAAGACGTCAGGGTCGAGATAAGGAAGTATCCTGACTGCACCGTAGCCGCCTGTTGCTGCGATGATAGCCTTCACGTCCGGGTTGCTCCACATCTTCATCAGATTCTCGGCGCGCTGTTCGTCCTCGCGCTGATGAAAACGGCGCTCCTTCTCGACCTCCGCCTCGAGAATGACCTTGTAGCCTGCCTGCTCCATCGTTTTCGCTCCGCGAAGGAGCCACGCTCCATGCGGCGCGTATGATGGAGCGACCACACCTATGGTGTCGCCTTTTTGTAATGGGGCCGGCTTCGCCAAACCTGGCTGGCGTGAAGCGCTTGATGAAAAGGGAAGCGGCGGCGCGCCATCGTTCGGCGCAATAGTCTGCTCTGCGGGGTACGCTCCGAGTGATTCGGTCATCGTAGTTTCTCGAAGCGCATTATCGATTTGTCACTGCTAGATTCAAGGAATGTCGGATACGTCAGTTAAGGCGCCGGATCCAGGCGGGACCCCCGCCCCCGTGCATCGAAATATGCAGGCCAATCCCCCAAACGGGACTGGGGCGGCGACGTACTTTCGGAAAGGTTTCGGGTTGAAATCCGAGATACAGTCCGAACTGAATTCTGACTATACAGGTCATCTGGTGGACCTGATCAAGACCCGGGACTATACCCTCACCTCGGGCGAAGTAACCGTCCGCCTGGCAAAGGAATTTGGCTTTTGCTACGGCGTGGAGCGCGCCGTCGAGTATGCGTACCAGGCCAGGAAGAAGTTTCCGGATCGTACTATCTATCTGGCCGGCGAGATCATCCATAATCCGCACGTGAATTCAAATCTTCAGGCGATGGGAATCACATTCCTTATGCCGGAGAAGGCGGGAAGCGGGGAGGGAGAGGCGGGAGGAGGCGCGGGAGCGGGGTCTGGAGACAGGATCGATTTCAGCGGAGTCAGGGCGGAAGATGTCGTCATTCTGCCGGCGTTTGGCGTCACCATCCGAGACTTCGAATTGCTTCGCCAGATCGGATGCGTGATGGTGGACACGACTTGCGGGTCGGTCCTCAACGTGTGGAAGCGTGTCGAAAGCTATGCGCGCGACGGATTCACCTCGCTTATCCATGGCAAGTACTACCATGAAGAGACGCGCGCCACGGCGTCGCAGGCCGAGAAGTACGATGCCGGCCACTACTTCATTGTCCGCAACATCGACGAGGCAGGCCAGGTTTGTGAGTTCATCGAGGGAAGGCTGTCAGCAGATGCCCTCATGGAGCGGTTCGCTCATGCAGCATCGCCGAACTTCGATCCAGCCCGCGATCTGCAGCGAATCGGGGTGGCTAATCAGACCACCATGCTTGCACGCGAGTCGCAGGCGATTGGTGAGCTGGTGCGCCGTTCCATGGCCAAGGCCCGCGGCGAGGACTACGCACAGGGGAACTTTCGCACCTTCGACACGATTTGCAGCGCCACTCAGGAGCGTCAGGACGCGGTGGTAGAACTGTTGCGCGAACCCCTCGACGTGATGGTGGTAATCGGCGGTTATAACTCGAGCAACACAATGTCACTGGCGGCACTGTGTTCAGAAACTGTCAGCACGTTTCATGTCGAGGACGCCTATGACATCGATCCCGTTGCGGGCACCATCCGGCACCGGCCCCTCGGGGCGAAGGCGGAAATCATCTCGTCCGACTGGATCCGCAACACAGGACCGGTGCGCATTGGTGTGACCGCAGGCGCCAGCACTCCCAACAACAAGATTGGCGAGGCAATTGGCCGAATTTTCGCTAGTAGGGGAGTAGACCCTAAGGCGATTGGTTAGAAACCGTAGCCCGGTTGTGACGAAATCGAAGTGATCGAGCGTCAAACTAGTGGACGGTTTCTGGTCCCACCTGTACTATGAGCCAGTGGCTCGAAACCAATGTTTGGGGGTACGATAGCTCGTGACAAAAGACACTGAACCCGTGGAGGTCGAATGGACGTGTATGGTTCGGATACCGCCCCTGATGAAGAAGGGGTGGCTGGTGCGAGCGGTACAGGGACAACGCCAGACGTGGGGAGCTGGTTCATGCGCGGCTCGACCAAGGAGTCCGCGCTAAACGATCGGGGGATAGCAGTCCCGGTCAACGCCATGCTCGATCGCGTGCGTGAGGCTGATGCCCTCACCTTCGATAACGAGGAAGCCGAGTAAACCTTCTTCATCGGAAGAAAAAGGCCGCTCAATGAGCGGCCTTTTTTAATTGCAGGTTTCGGCGCGGCGTCGATCTAACGATTTTCCCTTATGAATCCGGGCGACGCGTAGTGGACTCCCACACTTTCCTTCAGAACCTCGCGGTCGTCCTATGCGTCGCAGCTGTGGCGACGGTGGTCTTTCAGCGGCTGCGACAGCCTGTCGTCTTCGGCTATCTGCTGGCTGGCATGATCGTCGGTCCGCACATCTCCATTCCGCTGGTCGCGGATCCTCAAACAGTTCGAGCGCTGTCCGAGTTGGGCGTCATTCTTCTGATGTTCTCGCTCGGGCTCGAATTCAGCATCAGGAAGCTGGTCCAGGTTAGTCGGAGTGCGGGATTAGTCGCGCTTTTCGAGTGCAGCGTAATGGTTTCGGTCGGCTATCTGGTCGGACAAATGCTCGGCTTCACTCGCATCGAGAGCATCTTCGCCGGGGCGATCACAGGCATCTCGAGTACGACGATCATCGTCAAGGCGTTCGAGGAGCAGAAAGTAAAAGGCCGGGTGACCGAGCTCGTTTTCGGAATCCTGATCATCGAAGATCTGATCGCGATCTTCCTGCTGACCGTGCTCACTACAGTAGCCCGATCGGGATCGATCTCTCCGGCAGATCTCGCGATGACCGCGGTGAGGTTGGTCATGTTTCTCGCGCCGCTGATCGGATTTGGTCTGCTCATCGTCCCGCGCGCGATCAGGGCGGTCGTGCGGCTGGGTAGACCTGAGACGACCCTTGTTGCGAGCATCGGAATCTGCTTTGCCGCGGCTTTGCTCGCGCTTTCGTTTGGTTATTCGGTTGCTTTGGGCGCGTTCATCGCCGGATCGCTGATCGCTGAGTCCGGACACGAGATCGAGATAGAGCAGATGGTCCGGCCGGTCCGCGACATGTTCGCGGCCATCTTCTTCGTTTCGGTCGGCATGATGATCGATCCGACGGCGCTGAGCCAGCATTGGCTGGCCGTGCTCGCGCTGACCATTGCCGTGATGGTCGGGAAGGTTCTGGCGGTTACGATCGGCGCCTTTCTCGCCGGCCATGGACGTCGAACGGCAATGAAAGCGGGAATGAGTCTCGCGCAGATTGGCGAGTTCTCGTTCATCATCGCCAGTGTCGGGGTGGCGGCCGGTGTCATCGGGGGTTGGATGTATCCGGTGGCGATTGCGGTGTCCGCGATAACGACGCTGACTACTCCACTCCTGATCAAGCTGTCGAACAGGGCGGCAGGCTCGATTGACCGCTGGCTTCCCGAGCCGATCCAAACGGTCGCTGCACTTTACGGTTCGTGGATCGAGCGTGTGCGTACTGCGCCGCGGGCCCCGACCGAGCGGTCGGCGGTGAACCGCATCGTGCGATTCATTCTGGTCGACGCCGCGCTGATCATTGTACTCGTCATCGGTGTCAATCTGGAAATTGACCGGTTGAGCGTAAGCATCGGCACAATGGTGGCGATGGCGCCCGAGCGAGTCAGGTTTCTGATCGTGCTCGTGAGCGGCGTGATCGCTGTCCCCCTCATCTATGGCTTGATCACCAGCGCCAAGGCGCTCGGGAATCGGCTCGCGGGTCGTGCGTTTACAGCTACCCAAAAGGGTAAGGTCGATCCCGCCGATGCGCCTCGCCGAGCGCTGGTGATACTAGTGCAGATCGCTGTAGTTCTCGCCGTTGGAATCCCAACCGTAGCGATCACCCAGCCCTTCCTTCCGCCGCACCAGGGCGCATTCATTTTGTCGCTTCTCACGCTGGTGTTGTTGCTCGCGCTTTGGCGAAATGCCTCAAATCTTCAGGGGCATGCTCGCGCCGGCGCGCAGATCATCGCCACAGTTCTGTCCAGCCAGATGGCGTCAACCGACGGTTTGCAAGGCGAGGCGACACTCGAAGACGTTAACACGATTCTGCCGGGCCTCGGCGAGCCGGTGGCGATCAGAGTCGTTCCGCAGAGCATCGCCGTCGGCAGAAGTCTCGCCGAGCTCAATCTTCGCGGCGCGACGGGCGCGACGATTCTGGCAATCCGTCGCGGCGAACAGCAGATCCCGACGCCGCTTGGCCGAGAGGTTATTCACCCCGGCGACGTTCTGGCGGTCGCCGGGGGTCATGATTCGGTGGCAGTAGCGCGGGCGCTCTTCGCGCCGGATCAGGCAAAAATCCGAGATGATATGGAGGGTGCCGAGATCCAGGCGGAGCTCGACGCGCTCAATGAGACTCTCATGTGGGAAGTACCACAGAGAACGAGCTTCCTTCCGTGACTGCGGGGTGCTGACTTGTACTCGGATTGCAGGTTGCTGACCAACAGCCGCGGACAGTTCGAAATCGGTTCGCAGTCCGAAGTGGTTCTCAGTTGCGAGTTCTCAGTTCTCGGTGCGGTTGCCGCTAATTCGCAGTGTCCCAATCCGCAATGAGTCGATGCGATCAGCAGTTTCCGTTGGTCTCCCAATCCGAAGCAGTGAGTTCGCAGTCCGCAGCTCTCAGCCCATAAAAAAAAGAAAGCCGCCTCAGCCCTCGAGGCAGCTTTCTTCCCGGGTGGGCTACTACTCCCCCGCGGCTCGACGCCTCTTGGTGCGGCGCGGTGTCGCGGACTTCTTCCTACCGATCGGTACGATCCCAACTTCGGCCGCCGGCTCCAATTCGACGGGAGCCGCCGGAGTGGTGTGTGGCTGTTTGTAGGCGAAACGCTTCCCTTCGTAATTGCGGAAGATCACTTCGTCGTCCGTAATCGACTCCACGTATTCCGGCAGCAGTGGCACCTTTCCGCCGCCGCCCGGTGAGTCGATTACAAATTGCGGAACCGCGAGCCCTGATGTCCAGCCCCGCAGCGCCTGCATGATCTCGAGACCCTTCTGGACCGTCGTGCGGAAGTGCTCACCGCCCGCAACCTGGTCGGCCATGAATATATAGTATGGTCGCACGCGCGCCTTCAGGAGCTCGTGCATCAGTTTCATCATCACCTTCGCATCGTCGTTGACGCCCTTGAGCAGCACCGTCTGGCAGCCAAGCGAGATGCCGGCTTTGGACAACCGGTCGAGCGCGGCGACCGCGGCGGGCGTCAGCTCGCTCGGGTGATTGAAGTGCGTGTTCATGAAGATCGGATGGTACTTCTGCACCATCTCGCAAAACTCCGGCGTAATCCGCTCGGGCAGGTGCGACGTGATGCGGCTGCCGATGCGGATGATCTCGATGTGCGGAATCGAGCGCAGCTGCTGGAAGAGATACTCCAGGCGCCGGTCGCTCAACATCATCGGATCGCCACCGCTCATGATGACGTCACGGATCTCGGTGTGCTCGCGAAGGTATTGGAATGCAGAATCGTACTGGTTGAGCGGAATCTTCTCCGGATCACCGACCTTGCGACGGCGAGTGCAGAATCGGCAGTACGACGCGCAGACCGGGCTCACCAGGAAAAGCGCGCGGTCCGGATAGCGATGGGTGATGTTGGGCACCGGCGAATCGCCATCCTCATCGAGCGAATCGATCACGCCGTCGACCACGTGGAGCTCTTCGACGGTCGGGATGTACTGATTCCACATCGGATCTCCAACTTCCTTGATCTGCTCCAGGGCCGCTGGAGTGATCCGCATCTGGAAATTGTCGAATGCCGGCTGCAGCGCCTCGACGTCAATGGCGTCGTGCCCGAACTTCTCGGCCAGCTTTTGGAGCGTGGGAATGCTCTGATCCTTTATGATTTGCTGCCAATCGCTCATGCGTGCACCACTCCGGCCCCGTGAGGGGCGTTGTTGATGATCGGTACTTCTACCATCACCCCAGGCCAGACAGCCTGAGAGTCTTGACCCAACGGTCGGCGTAATTCTCGCCACGCTTGGCGAGGGCGTGATCGCAGATCTTTCGGATCAGATCTGAATATCCAACCGTCGCGACGCCTGCCATGCGGGCGAGACCTGCGGCCGGTGAGATATCTGGGTTCGCGTTCACTTCGAGAAGCCATGGGCGACCGGACTGGTCGATGCGGAAATCGCAGCGACCGTAACCTTCGCCACCGACAACGCTCCACGCAGTGCGGGCGATGACGGCGATCTCGTTGGCGAGATCTTCCGACAGATCGGCCGGACAATTGGGCTTGGCGCCGAGATCTTCGTCGCTGCCCGTTTCCCACTTGGAGCGGTACGAGACAATGTGCCACATACCCTGCGGCATCTGGCCGAAATCAATCTCAGCGATTGGCAGAATCTCTTCGCCGAGGATACCGACGTTGACTTCGCGGCCATCGATGAAGCGCTGGACGAGCACTTCGTCCCAGCCTTCGAACATCGCTTTCACTCGGGCGTTGAGGGCGCGCATGCTCCTGACGACGGACCGCTGCTCGATACCGACGGAGGCGTCTTCCGCGACTGGCTTGCAGATCGCGGGGAATCCGACGCTCGACACGTCATCGCCGCGACGGATATGTGTCCAGCGTGGAACCGGCAACCCTGCCCGATCGAGCACTCCGTTGACGACATTCTTGCGAAGCGTGAGCGCGGTCGTCCAGCTGGAGCTGCCGGTGAAAGGTACGCCCAACAGCTCGAGGACCGAGATGACCATCGGCTCGTACACCGCTTCGCCGTCGATTCCTTCGCAGAGATTGAAGACGAGATCGAACTTGCCTTTCCGGACGCGCTCGACCCAGCGCCCGTCGTTGGTGACGGGAACGCGAACGACCTCGGTCGCCCAGTCGAGCAGCGCGCTCTCAACCGCCTCGATCGACTCGAGTAGCTGAAGCTCCGGCGCCTTGCCGAGTGCGGAAAGACCGTCGAACAACAAAGCAATTTTCATAGCGTGCTCCCTCTCATCTGTCTGCTGTGGATCACGCCAGTCCGCCGGCGACGAGCGTGTGCTCGCCGGAGACTGCCTTGCTTCGAGGGCCGAGCTCGACCCCTTGCCGCGCCGCTGCGTATTTCAAGCAACTCTGGATGAGCTCGTCATAACCGATACCCGCCGCCCGTGCTGCCTTCGGAAGACAGGAATTGTCCGCGGGATCAGGAAGAATTCCCGGCAGCGGATTCACTTCGATCACGTTTGGATTGCCGGTCGCGTCGAGACGGACATCGATTCTCGCCCAGTCTCTGCATCCAAGAACGCGGAAAGCAGCCAGCGTGACTCGCTCAATGGACGCCTGAAGCTCTCTGGTGATACGCGCGGGACACTGGAAAATGTCGAGCGGTTTCTCAGGACGATCCCAAACGAACTTGGCGTCGAAGCTGTAGATCGGCAGCGCGCCCTTGGGCAGCGTCTCGAAATTCATTCCGACGATCGGCAGCACCGTGGCGCCCTCTCCATTGCCGAGGACAGCGCAGGTGAACTCCTTTCCGGGGAGATACTCCTCGACCAGGACGGGCTGCTGATAGTTCTCGAGCAGGAATCGGGTCTGTTTCGCGAGATGATCGCGGTCCCAGCAGAGATTGTGGTCGGTGATCCCCTTCGACGAACCTTCGTGCAGCGGCTTCACGAAAAGTGGAAGCGGGAGATTTGCGGTCCGCTCCGCCAGATCTTCGAGGTTTTCAACCACGGCGAACCGCGGCGTCGGAATCCCGTGGAAAGCCAGAGTCTCCTTCGTCTTCGCCTTATCGAGGCAGAGAGTCAGCGTGAATGGGTCGCTGCCGGAGTAGGGAATCCCGAAGAATTCGCATATCGCCGGAACGTGCGCTTCGCGGTTCACGCCGCGAAATCCCTCGGCGATGTTGAAGACGATGTCAGGCCCGGTCTGGCGAAGACGCTCCGGAAAATCCTCGGTCGCCTCGAGGCGGACGACCTTTCCGAGCCGGGAGAGCGCCGATTCAACGGCGGCTATCGTGGCGGGCGCGTCCCACTCGGCGAATTCGTCGCGCGCAATTAGCGCAGCGATAGAAAGGTCGAAAATTTTACTGGGAGGCTCTTCATCGGGACGCGAAAGCTCCCCGTCTTCGTGACGGTCGCCCTCTTCCACTGGGCTGGCGAGCTCTGACGGCTCGGGCTTCTGGTTGTAGGCGAGACCGATAAGAGTCATCGATGCCCTACAGAAATTTTCGCGCTCGAATCATCGGACCGAGTATATAAACACCGAGGATGTGGCGCAATAATTATTCCGTAGTTCTGAAAAAAATTTTTCTCTCAAAAAAAACTTTTCAGACTTTGTGGTAGACGATCCTCGCGGCCTCTCTTCGATCTTCGGCCTGATAGATCTCGAAGTCGGAAAAAAACGCAGGAGACTCTCTCTGTAACAGCTTGAGCATCGCGATCGCGCAGCGCCGGATTTCCAGCTCGGCGCCTTCGCTCGATCGGAGCTCCAGCATCGTTCTCCAGGCTCGCGCATTCGCGGTCACGACGATTTTCGTCTCGGTGGAATTCGGCAAAACTCCGCGCGCCGCCTCGCGCGCCATCTTCCGCCGGTGGACTTTATCTCCCACCCACCCGTACTTCTCCATCAGATGCTCGACCAGCCGAACGTAGGTCCGCTGTGCCTCGTCGATCTGGGTCCGCCACTCGCTCTCGAGTGATTCCTCACCGACGATGGCTGGCGGGACGACAAAGTTTGCCTCGGACTCGTCGACGTATCGCTGACTGAGCTGGCTATAGGCGAATCCAGCGCGATGGCGAACGAGCTCGTGGGTGAGTGAGCGGCTCACGCCCTCGAGCAACAGCGAGTAGTTCGCATGCTCGAGAACTGACCCGTGACCCTGTTTCTTGATGTTCTCGAGGTAATCGCGCGTCGCTCTGTTCGCCGGATTTTTCTGGCTCATATAGCAAAGGCGGCCGGCAAACTCGGCCAGTCGTTCGCCATCGGTGCTCTCGCCTAGCCAGCGGACCTGCAGATGATCAGGCTCGACGAATGTCGGGCGGGCGAGGAGGGTGATGACGGGTTCGGTATAGTACACGCGGCAGAAAGCTAAGACGGTCCGCCGATGAGCGACAGCCGGAAACGGTCGTATGCGCGGTCCTTCACCACGGCATCGAGCGCGGCTCTCGCTTTTTCAGGCAACGGCCGAAGAGAGGGGTCGTACTTGATGTCGTCGATGGGGTTCTGATCCTTGAGCGGCACTTTCACGCCGGGATTGAAGGTGTTGTTTGGATCGAACGCTTTCTTGATCAGCGCGAATGCCTTGATAGCGTCCTTGTGCCAGACCCGCGGGAGCAGAGGAGTGCGAAGTCGACCGTCGCCGTGCTCTCCAGTCAATGTCCCTCCGAGGCGCGCGGTGAGGGTGACGACATCATCAAGCAGGCTGGAGATGCGCTCCCGCCAGTCGGCTTGGCTGACGTCGACCAGCGGATTGACGTGCACGTGACCGTCGCCGGCGTGGCCGAAAATCACTCCGCTCACTTCGCGATTCGCCAGCGCTTCTTTCACGCCTTTCACGTAATCCGGAAGCTTTGTCAGCGGCACCGCTCCGTCTTCGATGAACTGCATCGACGTGGCGTGCTCGAGAGTCGAAAGAATCGGGCTCGCGGCGTGGCGGAGCTTCCAGAGATCATGCTCGGCTTCCGGAGTCAGGGCGACATCGACGTCTTTTGCCCCGGACTGACGAAATGCCTTCGCCAGTTGTTCGGCCGCCGCGGTAGCTGAGTCCCTACTATATGACTCGACTTCGGCGAGCAGAATTGCCGCCGCGCCAGCCACGCGCTCCTTGAATTTCGCGTCCGCGCTTTCGTTGCTGGCGGCGTATGAGAGAAAAGTCTTGTCGAGAAGCTCACAGGCGCTCGCTCCCTCTTCGACCGCCTTCGTTGCCGCCGTCGTCGCTTCTTCCATCGTCGCAAAGGATCCCAGGACGCTGCTGGTGGCTGTGGGCATGGGCGAAAGAGTCAGCTGGATCCCGACAATGATCGCCAATGTTCCCTCGCTTCCGACCAGAAGATCGATGAGCTCGGCCTTCGTGCCGTATTCGTGCACAGCGTAGCCCGAAGACTCCTTTCGAACTCCGGGATGCATGATCGGCCGCCGCTTGTCGCTCGCCACGATCTCACCGTGGACATCGCGCATGAATCGGCTGACAGCCTCGATTCGCTTCGGCGGCGGCTCACCGCGGGTGATCACCGCACGGTCTCCATCGCTGAAGACGCAGTCGAGCGCGTTGACCCAGGCGCGAGTCGCGCCATACCGCAGCGTGTGAGCCCCTGCGGCGTTGGTCGAGACCATTCCGCCGAGCGTGCAGAAATCTCCGCTCGATGGATCCACTGGAAACCTCAGACCCTTTCTTCTCGCGGCGACATCCAGCGTCGACCAGAGCACGCCGGGGTCCGCCCAGACGGTCTTGTCACGCTCGTCGATTCTTCCGAGGTGGTTTATGCGCGAGAGATCCACGACGACTCCAGAGCCGATGGCGCCCCCGCCCATGCTGCTGCCAGATCCGCGAGGAATCAGAATTGCGCCTGACTCCGCCGCCCACTTAACCAGAGCGACGACGTCTTCGGCATCCACGGGGACCGCAACAGCCGATGGAATTGCGCGGCCAATTCCCGCCGCCTCAGAGTAGACAGCGCGAGCCAACTCGTCTTCGCGAAAGTAGCCGCGAAATCCGGGGAGGCTCACAACCCGAGATTGCTTACACGCGGAGGGTTCGACGAGTAGTCGTAGAATCCCTTTCCCGATTTCTTGCCGAGCATCCCTGCCAGCACCATTCGTTTCAGCAGCGGTGGCGGTGCGTAGCGGCTCTCTCGGTATTCGGTGAACATGATCTCGGCGATCTTGTAAACCGTGTCGAGGCCGACGAAGTCGAGCAGGGTAAAAGGTCCCATCGGATGGCCCGCTCCCAGCTGCATACCCTTATCGATGTCTTCGACAGATCCGATCTTCGACTCCAGGGCTTTGATGGCGTCGATCATGTAGGGGACCAGCAGCAGGTTCACCACAAAGCCTGAGCTATCGCGCGCGCGTAT
>JBJMOT010000091.1:0-30294 GCA_045803585.1 Gemmatimonadaceae bacterium | reverse complement strand
TACATCGGTCAGCGGGATTCCGATCACCCAGCTAATGCCGCAGGCGAAATTGAACGCGATCGTCGATCGGACCCGCAGCGGTGGCGCTGAGATCGTAAAGCATCTCAAGACGGGATCCGCGTACTACGCGCCTTCAGCGGCCGCGGTACAAATGTGCGAATCGATCGTGCGCGATCAGAAGAGAATTCTACCCTGCGCGGCATGGCTGGAAGGCGAGTACGGAATGTCTGGACTGTTCCTCGGTGTGCCGTGCAAGCTCGGTCGGCGGGGTCTCGAAAAAATCATCGAAGTCGATCTCACGCGTGAGGAACGCGATGCCCTGGCGAAGAGCGCGGAAGCCGTGCGCGAGCCAATGGGCGCGGTAAAGCTGTAATAGTCTGATGAGGCTTCGAGAGTTTTACGGCTCCATGATCGGCAAGAAAGCGGTCATGGGGATTACCGGCCTCATCGGCATCGGCTTTGTCGTACTTCACTCGCTGGGCAATCTGCTGGTTTTCCGCGGGCCCGACGCGATCAACTCATACTCGCATTTCCTGAAGAGCACCGGCGAGCTCCTTTGGGCGTTGCGAATCGTTCTCATCGTGGCGGTAATCCTTCACGTCGTAGCCGCGGTGCAGCTCACTCGTCAGAGTCGTGCCGCTCGTCCGATCGGCTATGTGAAGCGTGAGCCACAGGCTGCGACGCTAGCCTCTCGCACGATGAGATGGGGCGGGGCGCTGCTGCTCGTTTTCATCGTCCTTCACATTCTGCACTTCACGACCGGAACGATCAGGCCAGCCGGCGTGTTCAGTCAGCAGGACGTGTACGCCAACGTCGTGATGAGCTTTCGGATCTGGTGGGTCGCGCTCTTCTATGTTGTGTCGATGCTCGCGCTGGGGCTTCATCTCTTTCACGGGGCGTGGAGCTCTGTGCGAAGCATCGGTGTAAGCCCGGAATCGCCAGAGCCACTGCATCATCGGATATCGCTTGCGCTCGCGATTCTGATCTGGGCCGCCTTTACCGCGATACCTGTCGCCGTTTTCGCGGGATGGGTGAGATGACTTTTCGCCTCGACGCTCACGTTCCTGGCGGTCCGCTAGCCGAGAAGTGGAACAGGAACCGGTTCGAGATGAAGCTCGTCAATCCGGCGAATAAGCGGAAAAACACCATCATCGTGGTTGGCTCCGGCCTAGCCGGCGGCGCAGCGGCGGCGACGATGAGCGAGCTCGGATACAACGTGAAGTGTTTCTGCTTCCAGGATTCACCTCGCCGCGCTCACAGCATCGCCGCGCAGGGTGGAATCAACGCGGCGAAGAATTATCAAAACGACGGCGACAGCATCTACAGGCTTTTCTATGACACGGTGAAAGGCGGTGACTTCCGGTCACGCGAGGCAAACGTGTATCGCCTCGCCGAGCTAAGCGTGAACATCATCGATCAGTGCGTAGCGCAGGGCGTACCCTTCGCCAGAGAGTACGGCGGTCTGCTGGCCAATCGGTCGTTCGGCGGCGCCCAGGTATCACGGACGTTTTACGCCCGCGGCCAGACGGGTCAGCAGCTACTCCTCGGCGCGTACCAGGCGCTGGAGAGACAGATTCAGCGCGGCGGCGTGACGATGTATCCGCGCACCGAGATGCTCGATCTGGTAGTCATCGATGGAAAAGCTCGCGGCATCATCACCCGCAATCTGGTGACGGGGACTGTGGAGTCTCACGCCGCGGAGGCGGTGGTTCTGGCAACTGGCGGATATGGCAACGTGTTTTACCTGTCGACAAACGCGCAGGGATCGAATGCGACGGCGATCTGGCGCGCATACAAGCGTGGCGCTGGCTTCGCCAACCCGTGTTTCACCCAGATTCACCCGACGTGCATCCCTGTCAGTGGCCACTACCAGTCGAAGCTGACGCTGATGAGCGAGTCGCTCAGAAACGACGGCCGGGTGTGGGTTCCCAGGAAGGCGGACGACAAGCGCAGGCCGACCGAGATTCCCGAGAATGAGCGCGACTATTTCCTCGAGCGGAAATATCCCAGCTTCGGGAATCTTGCGCCGCGCGACATCGCGTCGCGCGCCGCGAAAGAAGTCTGCGATGAAGGGCGTGGAGTGGGTGAGACAGGACTCGGCGTCTATCTCGATTTCGCCGACGCCATAAAGCGGCTCGGCGCCGACGTCATCCGTGAGCGTTACGGCAATCTGTTCGAGATGTACGAGCGTATCACGGACGAGAACCCGTATCGGACGCCTATGCGCATCTACCCGGCGGTTCACTACACCATGGGTGGGCTGTGGGTTGACTACAATCTGAAAGGTACGATTGAAGGTTTACACGTCGCGGGGGAGGCGAACTTCTCCGATCACGGCGCCAACCGGCTCGGCGCCAGCGCGTTAATGCAGGGACTCGCCGACGGCTACTTCGTCATCCCGAGCACGATCGGCCACTACCTCGGCAGCAACAAACTCGAAAAGGTGACAACCGAACACCCTGCATTCAAATCGGCCGAAGCGCAGGTAGCGGAAAACACGAGGAAGCTGCTCTCCATCTCCGGGAAGAGAACTGTGGCGTCGTTCCACAGAGAGCTCGGCAAGATCATGTGGGACTATTGTGGCATGTCGCGCAACGAAGCCGGACTGAAGACCGCGCTCGAGAAAATCGCACGGCTGCGCGCCGAATTCTGGCGCGACGTTAACGTGCCCGGGAGCGACGCCGAGCTCAATCAGGCGTTGGAGAGGGCAGGTCGAGTGGCGGATTTTCTCGAGCTGGGTGAGCTGATGTGCATCGACGCGCTGCATCGACGCGAGTCATGCGGCGGGCATTTCCGCGAGGAGTCCCAGACTCCGGATGGCGAAGCACTCCGGGACGATGAGCACTTCACGTACGTGGCGGTCTGGGAGTACGCGGGCGAGGGAAAGGACCCGATCCTCAACAAGGAGCCGTTGGTGTTCGAGAACGTGAAGCTCTCACAACGGAGCTACAAATAATGAGACTCACGCTCCACGTCTGGCGCCAGGACGGTGTGGATCGACCCGGCAAAATGGTGAAATACGAAGCGAATGACATCAAGCCTGACATGTCATTCCTGGAAATGCTCGATGTAGTCAACGAAGGTCTGACCGAGCGCGGCGAAGTCCCGATCGCGTTCGACCACGACTGTCGGGAAGGGATCTGCGGGATGTGCAGCCTGATGATCAACGGTGTCGCGCACGGACCGATGAAAGGCACAGCGACCTGTCAGCTGCACATGAGGAGCTTCAAGGACGGGGACACGATTTACATCGAACCATGGCGGGCGAGATCGTTCCCGGTCATTAAGGACCTCGTTGTCGACCGCTCGGCGCTCGACAGGATTATTCAGGCGGGCGGCTTCATCACCGCCAACACCGGCGGCGCCCGCGATGCCAACGAGATCCTGGTGCCGAAGGAGAGCGCCGACGACGCGATGGATGCCGCGGCGTGCATCGCATGCGGCGCCTGCGTGGCGGCGTGTCCGAACGCGTCGGCATCTTTGTTCACCGGCGCCAAGATCAGCCACCTCGGACTTCTACCGCAGGGCCAACCTGAGCGCTACCGCCGAGCTCTCAAAATGGTCGAGCAAATGGAGCTCGAGGATTTCGGCAGCTGCACACTTCACGGCGAGTGTCAGGAGGCGTGTCCAAAGGAGATCAGCATCGACACGATCACCCGGATGAATCGTGATTTCATCCGGGCGTCGCTACTCGGAACGCGAGCTTAGATCTAAGGCGCCGTTCGAGGCGGAGTGTCGCCGTTGAGGTGATGCCGCTCCTGCGCCCGATTCAGCCTTGTTTTCTCACTTCGTTTCTCGGCTGCGTCGTGCTGCTGGCGTGATTCAACCAGGCGGTGCGCGGCATTGTGGTGGGAAGGGTTCTTCAAAGAATCAGCTCCATTCTGCCCGTTGGTCGGCGCGGTGCCGTTGCCATTGCTGCCAGAGTGGAGCTGTTCGAGGAATTTGCCGTGAGTTTTTGATCCGTGCTGGCCCTCAGCGTGATCCTGCGGGCCCTTTTGTACGCCATCGCTGTTCTGCATCAGTCTTGCATCCTCCCAAAAACGGTGTGTTCACCCAACTTCGGCAAACAGAGGGCCACCTCTACAATCGAGGCAGTGTCACTCCCTGCTGGCCCTGGTACTTGCCCTTTTTGTCTTTATATGAGACGGCGGGCTCTTCCTCACCCTTAAAAAACAGTACCTGAGCAATACCTTCGTTGGCGTAGATCTTGGCCGGCAGGGGCGTCGTGTTGGAGATCTCGAGCGTAACGAATCCTTCCCACTCCGGCTCGAACGGTGTGACGTTGGTGATTATGCCGCACCGGGCGTAAGTAGACTTTCCGACAGTTATCGTTACGACGTTGCGCGGGATGCGGAAATACTCGACCGATCTGGCCAGCGCGAACGAGTTCGGCGGGACGATGCAAACGTCACCCTCGAATTCGACGAATGACTTCGGGTCGAAGTTCTTGGGGTCGACGATCGAGTTCAAAACATTGGTGAAGATTCTGAACTCGGGGGCGACTCTCATGTCGTAACCGTAGGAGCTGACACCGTAGGAAATGACGCCAGATCTTACCTGGCTGCTCTCGAAGGGCTCGATCATCCCGTGTTCTCTGGCCATGCGGGTGATCCAGCGATCCGATTGAATGGACATGTGGGATTGCTTGTGGTGGGGAGGAAGCCGGACTTCGGCGAAGGTTGGGTCAGCGCGACAGTTCGCGCCATTTCAAGCGTGAATGTACGGTTTTCGCACGTTCATCGCCACCGAACGGGAGCCGTTGAATTAGAAGATTGCCGCAGGTAAATTCCGAAAAATCGCACTAGTGAAATTTTTCACGAAGTCTGAGAGGCCATGTTTCGCGCTTACTTCCCGGTCCTGATGCTCTTCGGTTTCGTGGTGGTCAATGCGCTGGCGATCATCGTGATCTCGGCGCTGACGATCCGGGCCCGACCGACGCCGGTAAAGCAGCAGGCTTATGAATCGGGAGTGCCGGCGTTAGGGGATGCCCGCGAACGCTTCTCGGTGCGTTTTTACCTCGTTGCGATTCTGTTCATCATTTTCGACATCGAGACGGTCTTCATGATTCCGTGGGCGGTTTACTACAAGCAGCTCTCCTGCTTCGTGCCGCTCGTCGCTGACACTTGTCCTGTGGGACACATCTCGTTCTTCGGGCTCGGCGAGATGCTGGTGTTCATGCTGATCCTCCTCGTCGGCTTCGTTTACGTCTGGAAGAAAGGGGCGTTGCAATGGGATTGAGCGCACCGGCTGATCATCGTACAGTGGCGTACGCGCCGGAATCGCAGGAGGGCTGGGTCGCGACGCGGCTCGACTTCCTGGTCAACTGGGCAAGAGCGAATTCTTTGTGGCCGATGCCATTCGGCACCGCTTGCTGCGCCATCGAATTCATGGCGACCGCCGCCAGCGATTTCGATCTTGCGCGCTTTGGGATGGAGCGGATGAGCTTTTCGCCGCGGCAGGCTGACGTTCTGATCTGCGCCGGCCGCGTACCGTTCAAGCTCGCTCCGATTATCCGGCGGATCTGGCAGCAGATGCCGCAGCCGAAATGGTGCATATCAATGGGCGCGTGTGCATCGACTGGTGGAATGTTCGACAACTATGCGGTGGTGCAGGGGATCGACACCATCATTCCGGTCGACGTTTATGTGCCGGGATGTCCTCCGCGTCCGGAAGGACTCATATACGGCATTCGCATGCTCCAGGAAAAAGTGAAGAACGAGCGTGCGGCCGACAAGGGGACGCGAGACGAGATGGAGCCGGATCCGAAGAGTCAGCTCTACATTCCGCCGTCGGTTATCGACGAGCTCGGCGAGCCGTTCGGTAACTCCGTGAATCAGACCAGGTCCGGGCTGTGAGCCGATTCGAGGTCGTGAGAACGGGGGCGAGTGCGCCCGCAAGCCAGCCAGTCACCCAGAAAGGCGTCTCGCATCGCGGCGCCGAAGCCAATCCATCGGCCAAGGCGCTGCAGGATAAATTCGGCGCAGCTGTCAGACGCGTCGAAGTCATCTGGGGCGAGACTGTCGTCTTCATCGACCCGGCGTCCGTGCACGATGTAATTCGCTGGCTGCACGACGACGAATCGCAGCGCTACGATTTTCTGAGCGACGTGACCGCAGTCGAGTACCGCGATGCTGAAGTGCCGATCGAGGTGGTGTGGCATCTGAGGTCACTGCCATTCCGCCGATTTCTTCGAGTGAAGGCGCAGATCCCGAAAGGCCAGCCGCTCGAGATCGCCAGCGTATACGACATCTACCGATCGGCGGATTGGCTCGAGCGCGAATGCTACGACATGTTTGGCATTCGCTTCAGCGGTCATCCGGATCTGCGACGAATTCTGATGTGGGAGCAGTACAAGGAAGGATTCCCGCTGCGGAAAGACTTTCCGCTGCGTGGACGCTTCAGCCGCTCGGAGCAGCTTCGCCAGGCGCTCGCACAGAATCCTGAAGCGCGCTACTCCATGGAAGAGCTGAGCATCGCGGACGCATTTGCTGAATTGCCCGAGGAGATGCGCGCGAGACTGAGCAAAGGCGAGAGGACCGGCGAGTAATGGCCAAACGCACTGTCGAAGTCGAGCTCTCCACTACCGGTCTCGATGCGCAGGGAAGACCGCAAAGAGTTCCGATTCTTACCGACGATGGTGGTGGCGGCCTCGCACTGCAGGCGCCCCCTGCCATGGAGCCGGATCTCGATGGTGAGCACATGCTCATCAACATTGGACCTCAGCACCCGGCGACTCACGGTGTGCTGCGCCTGGTTCTGGAGCTCGACGGCGAAACCGTCGTTCGCTGCATACCGCACATCGGTTATCTGCACTGCGGCTTCGAGAAAATCGGCGAGTACCGCCAGTACAACCAGATAATCTGCTGGACTGACCGCGAGGATTACCTCAACTCGATCGGCAACAACGTCGCATTCGCGCTCGGGGCGGAGCGACTCTTCGGGATCGAGATCACTGAGCGATGCAAAGTCCTGCGGGTCATCGCGTCCGAGCTGTCGCGGATCATGTCCCACCTCGTCTGGCTGGGGACTTTCTGCATCGATATCGGAGCCTTCACGCCGTTCCTCTGGGCGTTTCAGCGGCGCGAAGAGATCTATCGTCTGCTGGAGAAATGGATCGGCGCGCGACTCACGACATCTGCAACACGCGTCGGCGGAATGGCAGCCGATATCCCGAACGGCTGGATGGATGGCCTCCGCCAATTCATTCGCACTTTTCCGCATACACTCGACGAAATCGATCGCGTACTCACCAAGAACGCGATCTGGGTTGGCCGCACGGTTGGACTCGGCGTGATGTCGCCCGAAGAAGCGATCAACTGGGGATTGTCAGGTCCAATGCTCCGCGCTTCGGGCGTCGATTACGATGTACGCAAAGATTTCCCGTACCTCGATTACGAGACCTACGACTTCGAGGTCCCGGTGGGAACCAACGGCGACGTCTACGATCGCTATCTGGTGAGATTCGAGGAGCTGCGGCAGTCGGTGCGCATTCTGCAACAGGCAGCCGACCGTCTGTCTGACGGTCCGGTAAACATTGACGATCCGCGCATCATCCTTCCACCCAAATCCAAAGCGACGAGTGAGATGGAATCGATGATCCACCACTTCAAGGTCGTGATGGAAGGTCCGCGGCCGCCGATTGGAGAGTCCTACTTTGCGGTGGAGAGCCCGAAGGGAGAGAAGGGCTATTATATGGTATCTGACGGGACCGCGAAGCCTGTGCGCTGGAGGATCCGTCCACCGTCGTTCGTAAATCTCGCTGCCATCCCGAAGATGGTCGAAGGACACCTGCTGTCCGATGTCATCGCCATCAATGCCAGCATCGACATCGTCATGGGAGAAATCGACCGTTGACGCCTCCTCCGGAGCTGGTCGGCGGTCTCGAATCCCCCGACTACGCCTCTCACGATCGCGCTGCACACGAGCCATATGTCGCAGTTTTCACGGGTGAAGGCAGGACGGAGCTGGACACGCTGCTTTCCCGCTATCCAAACAAGATGGCGGCGCTGCTCCCTGCGCTCTGGATCGTGCAGCGCGAGCGCGGCTGGGTGAGCGAGGAAGCGATGGTGGAAGTTGCCGGCGTGCTGGAACTGACTCCGGCATACGTAAAAGGGGTGGTGACCTTCTACACCATGTATCACCAGCATCCGGTCGGAAAATATTTCATCCAGGTGTGCACTACTTCCCCCTGCGGAATCTGCGGCGCCGAGGATGTGGTCAAAGCTTTTCTGAGACACACCAACACCGGAGAGCTCGGTGTCACCTCGCCGGACGGCAAATTCACGGTGATCGAAGTCGAGTGTCTTGGCGCGTGTGGCTTTGCAACCCCTGTCATGATCAACGAGAAATTCGTGGAATCGGTTAACCCCGACAAAGTCCCTGAATTGTTGGCGGGGCTCACGTAATGGGCTACCCGCACCTGCCGCACTCAAGAGAGACCACTGTGCTCTCCAAATATTTTGGAGATGCAGAGGCGCGGACTCTCGACGGGTGGAAAAAGCGTGGTGGATACAAGGCGCTGGAGAAGGCGCTCGGCATGCCACCGGCCGACATCGTGAACGTCGTCAAGGAGTCGGGGTTGCGCGGCCGCGGTGGGGCCGGCTTTCCCACGGGAATGAAGTGGTCGTTCATGAAGCCTGGCGATGGCAAGCCGCACTACCTGTGCTGCAACGCCGACGAATCCGAGCCGGGCACCTTCAAGGATCGCGAGCTGATGCGGTGGACGCCGCACGCGCTGGTCGAGGGCTGCGCGATAGGCGCCTACGCGATTGGCGCTGAGACCGCCTACATCTACATCCGCGGCGAATTCACCGAGCCGTTGTACTGGATGGAGCAGGCTGTCAAAGAAGCCTACGCGGCGGGCATCATCGGCAAGAACGCAATGGGCACCGGCAAGCGCATCGACGTGCACGTCCACAAGGGTGCCGGCGCGTACATCTGCGGCGAAGAAACTGCGCTCATGAACTCGCTGGAAGGCCGCCGTGGAAATCCGCGCATCAAGCCGCCGTTCCCGGCGGTATCGGGTGTCTTCGGAATGCCGACGACCATCAACAACGTCGAGACGCTGATCGCCGCGGCACCGATTCTCCTGAACGGCGCCGACTGGTACAAGAAGATGTCGCTGTCCAATCCGAAGAGTACCGGCACCAAGCTCTTCTCGGTCTGCGGCAACGTGCAGCGACCCGGGACCTACGAAGTCGTGATGGGATTCCCGTTCAAGGAATTTCTGTACGATCTCTGCGGCGGCCCGTACCACGGCCGGAAGTTCAAGGCGGTGATTCCCGGCGGCGCGTCGGTTCCCATCCAGACGATGGAAGAAGCCGAAGCGACGCTGATGGATTACGAAGGATTCGTCGCCCAGGGTTCGATGCTTGGTTCCGGTGGCGTGATCGTGATCGATGACGCACAGCCAATGGTAACGGTCATCGCAAGGATAGCCCGGTTCTTCGCGCACGAGAGCTGCGCGCAGTGCACACAGTGCCGCGAAGGAACTGCCTGGACGACAAAGATTCTCGAGCGCATTCGCGACGGCGAAGGAACCATGGAAGATCTCGACACGCTGCTCGATATCGCCGAGCAAATGACCGGCAAGACGATTTGCGTCTTGAGCGACTCATGCGCGGTGCCGGTGGTGTCGGGCATCAAGAAATTCCGCGGCGAATTCGAGGCCCTCATTCAGGGCCGCCGGTTCCACCCAGTGAATGCGGCGGTGGCATAGTGGCCGAGCAGAAAATGGTGACCTTGACGATCGAGGGTCGGCCCGTGACGGTTGCTGAGGGCACTACGATCCTTGAGGCTGCGAAAACCGTCGGCGTCCTCATTCCGCACTACTGCTATCACCCCGGCCTGCCGGTCGCGGGCGTCTGCAGAATGTGCCTGGTCGAGGTCGAGAAGGCGCCGAAGCTCGCACCGTCGTGCGCGACTACCGTGGCAGAGGGACAAGTCGTCCACGTCCACTCCGATAAATCGCTCGACGCGCGCAAAGGCGTGCTCGAGATGCTGCTCATCAATCACCCGCTCGATTGTCCGATCTGCGATCAGTCGGGTGAGTGTGAGCTCCAGGACTACACCTATCAGGAAGGCCGCGAGGATTCGCGCTATCGCGAGCCCAAGCGTTTCAATCCCGCCGAGGATTTCGGTGGCGATGTGATCTACGTCCCCAACCGCTGCATCCTCTGCACGCGATGCGTCCGCTTCATGGATGATGTGGCGCACGAGCCGACGCTGAACGTCAGCGAGCGTGGCGATCGCGCCTTGATCGGAAAGTTCGAAGGCCGCGACATGACGCACCCGTGGGCGGCCAACGTCATCGACCTGTGTCCTGTTGGCGCATTGTTATCCAAGGATTTCCTGAATAAGGCTCGCGCCTGGGAGCTCGATCGTACTTCGTCGATCTGTCCCAACTGCACTCAGGGTTGCAACGTGATCATGGAGACGCGCGAGAACCAGATCGTACGCATGCGGCCGCGCGCGAATGAAAATGTGAACGCCTTCTTCATGTGCGACTGGGGCCGTCTCAACTACCGCTGGATGAACGAGAAGAGCCGGGTCGAGCAGCCGATGGTGAGGACTGGGAATACCGGACTGACGGCGACAACCTGGGAAGCCGCTATAACCGCGGCCGCTCGCGCACTCAACGGCAAGAAGGTTTTTGTCGCAGCGTCTCCAATGCTTTCCAACGAATCCCTGTTCCTTCTTACTCAACTGATGCAGGGTGGAAGCGGGGCCTTCAGGGTAGCCGAGGGCGACGAAGCCCCACTGCCGGGCGTCGAGGATCTCGCTCTCAGGCGCGAGCGGGCGGCGAATGTCTACGGCGCGGAAACTCTTGGGTTTAGAAAAACGAAAGACCTGCTCGGCGGACTTGGCCAGGGAGACGTACTCGTCATCGCCGGAGAGGATCTCGAAGGCGTGGATGCCTCCGCGATTTCGCGCGCGGGTGACGTGATCGTGATCGGCTCGGTGATGCCGAGCGGTGTCGATCGGGCGTCAGTTATACTTCCGATCGCCAATTTCTCGGAGGAGGAAGGCACTGTCACCAACCTCCGCGGCCGGGTGCAGCGCTTCACCCAGGCGCGCCAGGCTCCTGGCGAGACGCGTCCGAGCTGGCTGGTGCTGGGCGATCTTCTCGGAGCGATGGGCAAGCAAAGCAATTTCTTTCTGCCGTCAGAGGTGTTCGCCCGACTGGCGAGCTCTCACAAATCCTTTGCCGGATTGAGCTACGACAGGATCGGCTTCAAGGGACTGCCGGTTGTCGACGCCCCGCAGACTGGTCCGAAAGCTCCGATCGCGGTGGGCACCGCATGAGCGTCGTCAACGTCGTTCCGGCGCTGTACGAGGCCATCGACCCGGATCATACGCCGGTGCAGGGGATGCCTTTTTTCCTGTTCACCGTGCTGAAGATGTTGATCATCTTCACGGTCTACATGATCGGCGTGGCGATGCTGACGTTAGCCGAAAGAAAGATCTCGGCGTGGATTCAGGATCGTCACGGCCCCAACCGCGTTGGCAAAGGCTGGCTGCAGCCCGCTGCCGACGGCCTCAAGAATTTCATGAAGGAAGAGACGATGCCGGCCGGCGTGAACAAGCCGCTCTTCATCCTGGCGCCGATTCTTTCATTCATTCCCGCTCTGACGGCGTGGTGTGTGATTCCATTTGGTGCGCCCGTCGCGACACGCTGGGGCAGGGTGGATCTCGTCGTCGCCGATCTGCCGGTCGGATTCCTTTTCATCCTGGCCATCACATCGCTTGGCGTTTACGGCATTGTGCTCGCCGGCTGGTCCTCGAACAACAAATACGCGCTGCTCGGCGGACTCCGTTCGAGCGCCCAAATGGTCTCGTACGAGATCTCGATGGGAATGTCGACCATTCCGGTGCTTCTTCTGGCCGGCAACGTCAGCCTGAACAGCATCATCAATCAACAGGCGTGGGGCGGCTGGAACGTCATCAATCTCACCGTCGCGTTCTTCATCTTCATGGTGGCGGCGTTCGCCGAGACGAATCGTTTGCCTTTCGATCTGCCCGAAGCGGAATCGGAGCTCATCGCCGGCTACCACACCGAATACAGTGCGATGAAGTTCTCGCTCTTTTTCATTGCCGAGTATGCGAGCATGGTGACGGCCAGCGCGCTGATGGCGACGCTGTTCTTCGGCGGGTGGGACGTGCCGTTCACGGCGCGCGACAACATCGGCCCTTATAGCGGCTGGCTGTCGCTGCTCTCGGTAGGAATCTTCCTGGCGAAGATTCTATTCTTCCTTTTCGTTTTCATGTGGGTGCGCTGGACGCTGCCGCGGTTTCGGTACGACCAGTTGATGTCACTCGGCTGGAAAGTCCTCCTGCCGCTGGCGCTCGTCTATATCGTTCTCATTGCGACGGTGATGCTCGGCCTCAGCGCGGCGGGTATCGGACCGGGCTTTTATCAGGCGTCCATTCTTGGCAGCATCAACATCATTCTGATCATCGTGCTGTTCGGAGTGTTCGACCGTGGTCGAATCATCAGTCCCGCGTACGGGAGAATGCATCCGCGCGAAATCGAGCGGCTGCGTCGGCTCGACCGACGGCCGCGTGTAGCCGCTGAGGCAACGAGATAAATGGCAATCAAAGTGAAGGTCGTCGACCGTCCTGTCGAAGACGTCAGCTACGTTCGCGCCATGTTCAAGGGCATGGGCCTGACCATCAAGCACATGTTCGACGTCACCAACCGCGCGACGATCCAGTACCCGGAAGAGAAGGCGCCAATCTCTCCGCGTTGGCGCGGAACGCACCGGATGCTGACGACGGAAACCGGCAAGGCTAGGTGCGTCGCGTGCGGACTGTGTCCGACTGTCTGTCCGGCGAATTGCATCAAGCTCGTACCCGGCGAGGATGAGGAAGGGAACCGCTATCCGCTGGTCTTCGAGATCGACGAGTTCCGATGCATCTTCTGCGGCTATTGCCAGGAGGTCTGCCCCGAAGAGGCGATTCACGTTGGGCGGCACTACGAGAATTCGGAATACAGCCGCGAGGGATTCGTCTATGACCTGCAGCGTCTGATGGATCAGACGCACCCGGTGTGCGAGATGTGGGATCCCGAAGACCCGAAAGGCCAGTAATGGAGCCGCACTACCCGCTCTTTTACGTCTTTCACTTCTATCTCTTCGGCGTGATCGCGCTTGCTTCGGCGATCACGTTCGTTACCCGAAAGAGTCCGGTCGCTGCCGCGTTGTGGCTCGTTAACACGATGTTCAGCCTCGCCGCCCTCTATGTGATGCTCGATGCTCAGTTCATCGGGGTGATGCAGGTCCTGGTGTATGCAGGCGCGATCATGGTCGTGTTTCTGTTCGTGGTGATGCTGCTCAATCTCGGTCACCCATCGGAGCTGGCGGATGCGCGTGGGCTTGGCTGGAAGCTCGCTGCTGGACTCATCGGGCTTGGTCTGCTCAGCGAGATTATGATCATCCTTCGCGCGAAGCTTCCGCAGCAGCTGATCGTGGCGCGTGATTTCAACGAGCAGCAATTAGCGAAACTGAATGCTGTCGGTACGATCGCGGCGCCGCTGTTCAAGGATTATCTGCTGGCGTTCGAGCTCACGAGCGTGCTGCTGCTCGTTGCCATCGCCGGCGCGGTAATACTTGGGAGAGGAAGGAGCGTCGGTGCTCGCTGAGTCTCTCGCGCTGACCGCCGCGCTCTTCGTAATCGGCGTGGTCGGCGTCCTCGTTCATCGGAACGCGATCATCATCTTCATGTGCGTCGAGCTGATGCTCACCGCGGTGAATCTTACCTTTGTCGCCTTCTCGAGGTTTTACGGCACGGCGGGACAGGTGTTCGTCGTGTTCGTCATGACAGTCTCGGCGGCTGAGGCCGCGGTGGGTCTGGCTATTATCATCGCGATCTTCAGGCATCGACAGACGATCAATCTCAAGGACATCAACCTGCTCAAAGGATGATGCTTCTACAGATAGGTATCGACGTGGCGTCGCATCCGCTTTCAGGGACAATCGCCGAGTGGGTGTGGCTGCTGCCGGTGCTGCCGCTGGCCGGCTTCGTGATCAACGGCCTCCTGTCGTTGAACAGCGCGCACTTTGGGCCGACCGATCCAAATATCCCGTCGCATCATCCGCATTCGGAGGCAGCGGCGGACGCTGCAGCCGTCTCGCACGCTGAAGAGGCCGGCGCTGTCGGGGACGACCACCATGCGGTGAAGCGTCATCGCTGGGCGACGGTGACCAGCATAGTGGGGCCGGGTGTGCTCATTCTGGCGTTCGCGCTCGCTTTGGGCATCTGGCAGGCAATGGTATCAGGCCATCCCGATGCGCCCTTCGTGCAACGGTATTTCAGCTGGATGCCCGTCGGCGATCTGCAGATCGACGCCGCGTTCCAGCTCGATCAGCTATCGATGATCATGGTGCTGGTGATTACCGGCGTTGGCGCGCTGATCCACATCTTCAGCGTCGGCTACATGCGGGAGGATCCTGGCTATCCGAGATTCTTCGCGTATTTGAACCTGTTCGTGTTCTTCATGCTGGTGCTCGTCCTTGGCGCGAACTACCCTGTTCTGTTCGTGGGCTGGGAGGGCGTGGGGCTCTGCTCGTATCTCCTGATCGGCTTCGGGTTCAACGACAAGGCGAACGCCGACGCGGGCAAGAAGGCGTTCATCGTCAATCGCATCGGCGACTTCGGGTTGCTGGTGGCGATGTTTCTTCTATTCGCGAATATCGGAGTGCTGGATTTCGTCGGCGTGAATGCGAAAGCGCTCGAGCTTGGCGCCGGCAGCGCGCTGGTCACGACGATCTGCCTGTTCATGTTCCTCGGCTGCACGGGCAAGAGCGCGCAGATCCCGCTGTATATTTGGCTCCCCGACGCAATGGCCGGCCCCACGCCAGTGTCCGCATTGATCCACGCGGCGACGATGGTGACTGCCGGCGTTTACCTGATCGCGCGCAGTGCAGCCTTGTTCTCGCTGTCGCCTGTAGCCTCGCTCACAGTGGCCGTTGTCGGTGCGCTGACGGCGATTTTCGCGGCGACGATTGGGCTCAAGCAGTGGGATATCAAGAAAGTCCTGGCGTATTCCACGATATCGCAGCTCGGGTACATGTTCATCGGCGTTGGAGTCGGCGCGTATGTCTCGGGGATGTTCCACCTCGTGACGCACGCTTTCTTCAAGGCGCTGCTCTTCCTCGGCTCGGGTTCCGTGATCCACGCCATGCACGCGGCGTATCACAGCACGCATAGCAACGAAGACGCGCAGGACATGCGCAACATGGGCGGGCTGAGACGATATCTCCCGGTGACTTGCGTGCTGATGTGGATCGCGACACTGGCGATCTCGGGCATCCCGCCACTCTCCGGATTCTTCTCCAAGGACGAAATCCTCGGGTCTGTGTTCGCCCGCGCTCAGGGATCGACATTGGCGTCGGCTAGCTGGCTGGGGATTCCGGGCGGCACGCTGCTCTATGTTATCTACGCCATTGGACTCGCTGCCGCATTTCTCACCGCGGTCTACATGACGAGGATGATGCTCTACACGTTCCACGGCCCGGTGCGCACGGGCGTGGAAGAAGAGAAGCATCTCCGCGAAGTCCCATGGATCATGACCGGGCCGCTCGTCATTCTCGGGATCCTCACCATCTTCGGCGGCTGGCTGAACCTCCCGGAGATAGTCACGGACATCATTCCGCTCGGCCCGAGGGGCGTACTGGACCGCTGGCTCGAGCCGGTAGTTGGAAATGCGACGACGACGGTGACCACGGGCGCCGCAAATCCATCGGCGAGCACTGAGCAAACGCTGGTCGGGCTCGCGGTGGTGATTGCGGTTCTCGGTATCGTGTTCGCGTTCGCGCGTCTCAAACCAGATCGTCTGCCAACCAAAGCAGAAGCGATTCCAGAGCACGGATTCGAGGGCGTCGTTGCCAACAAGTACTACGTCGACGAGGCCATCGACCGCACGGTCGTCGCCGGAACTTACAATACGTCGCGCACGTTCCTTTGGCGCCTCGTCGATAACGGGCTCATCGACGGGTTCTTCGTCAACGGCAGCGCGGCGCTCGCGCGGGGATTCGGATGGGTGGGATCGCGCCTTCAGTCCGGTAATGTCGGGACATATGCATGGGTGCTCGTAGTCGGAGTACTGGCGGTGTTAGGGGCATTCACACTCAGATGATCTGATCATGGCATCGTTCCTCAACTCGATCGGATACAACGGGTGGATTCTCCCGGCGCTGCTGGCGATACCGCTCGTCGGCGCGCTGGCAATTCTGCTGCTTCCTGCGCGTCAATCCGCGGATGGTGGTGGAGTGGAGACGCCGGCGGCGCGCACCGTCGCTCTCTGGGTTTTCATTCTCGAGTTCATAGTCTCGCTCGGTCTGTGGTGGTCGTTCAATCCCGCGGATACAGGCTGGCAGGCATCCATCGACATGTCCTGGATTCCGACCTGGGGCGTCCGCTTCACCCTCGGCGTCGACGGGATCGCGCTGATGATGGTGCTGTTGACCACCTTCATCATGCCGCTGGCGGTACTCGGCAGTTGGACGAGTATCCGCACCAAAGTGCGCGGCTATTATGGGCTGCTGCTGATACTGACATCGGGAATGATCGGCGTTTTCCTGGCGCGCGATCTTTTTCTGTTTTACGTGATGTGGGAAGTAATGCTGGTTCCGATGTATTTCATCATCGGAATCTGGGGCGGGGAACGTCGAATTTACGCCAGCATCAAGTTCTTCATTTACACTTTCCTGCCGTCGCTGCTGATGCTCGTGGCGATCATCTATCTCGGCCTGCACCTCAAGGGAGCAGGTGGCACACCTGATTTCAGCTACGATCACCTTCTCGGCGCGGCCACAGCCGTTCCTACGCGCGCGGCGTTGTGGCTCTTCTCGGCGTTCTTCCTCGCTTTCGCCGTCAAAGTGCCGATGTTCCCCTTCCATACATGGCTCCCTGACGCGCACGTCGAAGCGCCGACGGCCGGATCGGTGATCCTCGCCGGAATCATGCTGAAGATGGGAACCTTCGGATTCCTGAGATTTGCGTTGCCTTTGTTCCCGGGCGCTTCCATGAATCCGACGGTGAGAATGATCATACTGATTCTCGCGGTCATTGGGATCCTGTACGGCGCGCTCGTGGCGATGGTTCAACCGGATTTCAAGAAGCTGGTTGCGTACAGCTCCGTCAGCCATTTGGGGTTTGTAATGCTCGGGATTTTCGCGCTCACGCTCCAGAGCGTGCAGGGTGCGCTGATGGTGATGATCAATCACGGTGTGTCGACCGGCGCGCTGTTCCTTCTCGTCGGCATGATCTACGAGCGCCGGCACACCAGATTGATCGAGGCATATGGCGGCATCGCGCGCGTGGTTCCAATGTTCGCCGCAGCTCTCACTTTCGTCTCGCTCAGCAGCATCGGACTCCCGGGAACCAACGGCTTCGTCGGTGAATTCCTCGTGCTCCTTGGATCCTTCCGCACTTATCCGGTGCTGACAATCATCGCGACCACCGGCGTCATCTTCGCCGCAGTCTACCTGCTGTGGGCGCTGCAGCGGATCATCTTCAACCCGATCGACAAGACCGAGAACACTCACATTCCCGATCTCAACCGGCGCGAGCTCGCTCTGCTCATCCCACTGATCGTGGTCATCATCTGGCTCGGTGTCTATCCCGCCCCGGTGCTTCGGCGAATGGAAGGCACTGCGCAGGCGCTGGTAAATCGGGTCGAGAGCACCAGTGTCCCCCGTGTGAGCGAGGCTGGCCGATGAATTTCGATCTGAGCATGCCGGCGCAGCTTACCTCTGCCCTGGGACCCGATCTGTTGTTGATGGGCGGTGCCATGCTCCTGCTTCTCTGGGCGGGGTGGCGACGCGAGAGCGACGAGCATCAACGCAGTGTAGGGATGCTTAGCATCGCGCTCTGCATCTTCACGATGGTCGCGGTCGGCTACTACGCCTATCGCGGATACGTGGCCAACATCGGCGTCATTGCCGTCGACAACTTCCGCTGGATAACCGACGAGATCCTCCTCATCGCGACCATTGGCACCATCGCGATGTCGCTCGATTACAACCGCCGGGAAGGAATAACGCCGGGAGAGACTCACGTCCTGCTGCTGCTGGCGACGTCCGGCATGATGATTCTCGCCGCCGCCCGTGATCTGATCATCGTCTTCCTCGGTATCGAGCTGATGTCGATCGCGGTCTATGTTCTCGTCGGCATCAACCGGCGAACGGAGAGATCGGCGGAAGGAGCGATCAAATATTTCCTGCTCGGAGCCTTCTCCACGGCGTTCCTCCTCTACGGCACGGCTTTGGTCTACGGCGCGACGGGCGCCACCAACTTCGTGGAGATCCGGGATCACATCGTCCGGTATAGTCTCGAGCGCAACGGATTGCTGCTCGTCGGCATAGCGATGCTCGTGGTTGGCTTCGGTTTCAAAGTGGCCGCTGCACCGTTTCACATGTGGGCACCGGACGCTTACGAAGGCGCGCCAACCCCAGTCACCGCCTACATGGCCGCGGCGGTCAAAGGAGCCGCGTTTGCAGCTTTCTTCCGCCTTTGGCTGGAGGCATTTCCGACTTTACTCACCACCTGGCACCAGGCTGTCTGGTGGTTGGCCGCAATCACCATGGTCGTCGGAAATGTGGTGGCTCTCGCTCAACGCAACATCAAGAGACTGCTGGCCTACTCAAGTATTGCGCACGCGGGTTACATCCTCGTCGCCCTCGAAGTGGGTACGAGCCTGGGGAGCTCGGCGTTCATCTTCTATCTCTTCGCCTACACCATCGCCACACTCGGCGCGTTCGGAGTCGTTGTCGCCCTTGGCAGGTCAGGTGAGGACAACATGAACGTGGAAGACTACGCGGGGTTGTGGAGCGTAAGGCCCGGACTGGCCGTGGCAATGGCGGTGTTCATGTTGGCGCTGCTCGGATTTCCGATCTTTGGTGGAATCGGGTTCTTCGCCAAGTGGTACGTCCTGCAGGCAGCCATGCAATCGGCATTTCCGCAAACGCGGCTAGCGATCATTCTCGTCGTCACCAGCGTGGTGAGCGCGGGATACTACCTCTATGTGGTGATGGTGATGTTCATGAAGCCCCGCGCCGACACAGCGCGGCTGCCGGAGCGCGCAGGCGGCTGGACGCAGGCGGTAGTCTGGGGCTCGGCGGCGATCATCCTGATCTTCGGGCTCTTCCCGGATGCCATCGTCTCGTTCACCCAGCGAAGCGCGCCGGCGGTCGGCAAGCAGGTCGCTCCCGAGGCGAGCAACGGAGTTGCGCTAACCCCGCGCTGACTGGATGGCACTCTCACGCGCGATCTTCCGCGAATATGACATACGTGGCATCGCCGGCAGAGATCTAACAGAGGACGTCGCTACAGCTGTTGGCGGAGCCTTCGCCGCTTTCCTCGCCGAAAAAGGAGTGCGAGGCGCGATCTCGGTTGGCCGGGATAACCGGCCGAGTGGAGTAGGGCTTCACAAAGCGCTGATCGACGGATTACTCGCGAGTGGCGTGGATGTAGTAGACATCGGAGTAGTGCCGACCCCGCTCGCTTACTGGTCGCAGCACAAGCTGGACGTGGTCGGCGGCATCCAGATCACCGGCTCGCACAATCCGCCTGAATACAACGGATTCAAGCTCGGGCTCCAGACCAATTCGATTTACGGCGCCGACATTCAGCACATCTTCGATCTCGCCGTCGCGGGGAAATTTCCGCGCGGTAAGGGCAAGTTGCGCTCGGAGGAGGTCATCGACGGCTACGTCGAAGACATCGCTGCGCGAACAGGGAAGCTCTCGCGTAAGCTGAAAGTCGTACTCGACTGCGGCAACGGCGCCGGCGCGCTGGTCGTTCCGAAGCTGTTCGCGCAGCTCGGCATTCAACCCCACTGCCTGTTCTGCGAGAGCGACGGAACGTTCCCGAACCACCATCCCGATCCGACAGTTCCCAAGAATCTCGAGCAGCTCATCGCGACGGTGAAAAAGGACGGCGCCGATATTGGAATAGCTTTCGATGGCGACGCCGATCGCATCGGGGTCATCGATAACGAAGGTGAGATCATCTGGGGCGATTACCTGCTGATCATCTACGCGCGCGATGCAATCGCGCGCACAGGCAAGGGTCAGTCGATAGTGTTCGATGTCAAAGCATCCCAGGCGCTGCCCGAAGCGATCTCCAAAGCGGGCGGAGTGCCTGTGATGTGGAAGACGGGCCACTCGCTGATTGAGAAGAAGATTCACGATACCCGCGCCCCCGTGGGCGGCGAGATGTCAGGTCACATGTTCTTCTCCGCAGGGTTTTACGGCTTCGACGACGCGCTGTACGGTGCGGCTCGTCTTCTCCAGATTGTCGCCGACTCGGGCAAAAGTGTTCGCGACCTGTTGGCTGATGTGCCTCGTTTCGTCTCGACGCCGGAGATTCGCGTAGACTGTCCCGATGAGGTCAAGTTCGGAATCGTGGATGAAGCAACCAGATATTTCTCCGCTAAATACGACGTCATCACAGTCGACGGCGTTCGCGTACTATTCGGCGACGGGTGGGGCCTTATCCGCGCGTCGAATACCCAGCCCGTCATCGTCATGCGATTCGAGGCCAGGTCAAACGAGCGGCTCGCCGCCATCCAGAGTGAGATGGAAGGGTGGCTGCAGTCCAAAGGCGTGAAGGTTTGATGTGACTTCATCGACCCGCAGGCGCCTCCTCATCGGGGTCGCTGTCGCGGCAGCGGTTCTGATTGGTGGGCGAGCCGCGTCGGCCGCCTACGCTGACTACAACTGGTATGCGGCGCTCGGCGCCACACCGCTGTGGACGGAACGAACCGGCGATTTGATGCTTATCTACGGCATCGGCTCGGTGGTCGCAGTCCTTTTTGCGTTTCTCAACCTCTCCGCACTCGGACGCAGCATCGGCGTGCTCACGCTGCCAAGGCGCATGGCCAATGTCGAATTTGGGGAAGCGGTCCCGAGGAAGTACATCGACCGATTTGCCTTCGCTGTTGCCTTGGCGGTGACGGCGGCGGTCACCCCGTTGCTGCCACCGTGGACTTCGCTGTCGCTGGCGCGTCTTGGCGTCAGTTTTCGCGAGAGCGATCCGTACTTTCAGCACGACCTTGCTTTCTACACCAACTGGCTGCCCTTCGAGAAAGCCACCTACACCTGGGCGATGATCCTCGGTGTCGGAGTGTCGGTGCTTGTGGTGCTGCTGTACTCCCTTACTCCGGGTTTGCGTTGGGAGCGCGCCGGCTTCCGGATGAGCGCGCGGGTTCGTCGACACCTGAGCGTACTGGCTGCGCTCCTTCTGCTCATCACGATGTGGAGCTACAGACTGGAGTCATACGATCTTCTCATCCGGGGCAGCGGCGAGGACGGCGTGTTCTCGTACGTCGATCATCAGTGGTTACTGCCGGGCCTACTGCTGCTCTCGATCACCACGGCGGCCGTCGCGATCACCGTCCTCCTCAGCGGATGGACTGGTCAGTTGCGCACCAGCTTCATCGCGGTCACGGTGCTGGTCGTGCTCTCGCTTTCTGTCCAGGAAATCATTCCGTGGATGGTGAGGCGGTTCTCGGGGCGCGAAGTGCAAATGCTTCGCGAACGGCCGTACATCGCGACCCGAGCGAATTTCACGAGTCGCGCCTACGCGTCCAACGCAGCGACTTACGAAGCCCAACAAAAATCCGGTGTGTCGGCCGCGCTCGATAGTGTGGTTTCCAACGCATCCAGCAGGCAGTTGCTGCGTGAGGATTCTCTTTCTTATCCGGGCGCGCGCGGATTGGTGTTGGTTGCGGATCCTCAGCTGGACGTGGCGGGACAGCGGCTCGGCGATGGGCTCTCGCGGCTCGGATACGCGTGGGCCTATCAGGCCTTCGATCTCTTTTCCGATTCCGTTCCGCGGCGCGCGCGCCTGGTGACGGTGCGGGACGTACGAACGAGAGTGCGTGATCTTGCGCCGGTGTTCGCGCAGGGAACGATAGTCGAACCGCTTTTTCACGCTGACACACTCTACTGGAAGCTCGAGTTGTATTCCGCGTCGGTAGACTACCCGCTAAGCAAGCATTTCATGCTGGCGGGAGATGAGCGAAGCTATTTCCGCCACGCCGCTACGGCACTGGTCAACGCTCGTACTGCGCGCGTTCTGATCGCGGCCGATCCCGCGCCCGATCCAATTGCTCAGAAATGGATGACCGCTTTTCCAAATTCCGCGGATTATCGCGCGCCGGGTGTCGTGCTCGAGTTGACTAACACACCGTGGTCACCAGTTGCGGCGGATACCGTAGCGCCGCCAGGCGACTCGACGTTCAAGACTGCAGTGACCCGATTGTACAACCGGATGCGCGCGGCCCTGGCTGCGGCGGACCTCAAGGCATTCGGTATCGCGTACGACTCACTCGGTGCGGTGATTGCACAAGGCCACCGATGACTGAAACACGGACAGCGGTGATCGCCATTGGCGGTAATGCGCTCTCTCCGCCGGGCGAGCGGTCGAGCATCGGCGACCAGTTCCGCCACACCCGCGAAAGTCTGGGTCCGATCGTCGATCTGGCACTGGATGGATGGCGGGTCGTAGTCGTCCACGGAAACGGCCCGCAGGTGGGCGACGAGCTGGTGCGCAACGAGAAGGCGCGGAGCGAGGTCGCGCCGCTTCCATTGGGCGTGCTCGTCGCTGGAACCGCCGGCTGGATCGGCTACATGCTCCAGCAGTCACTCGAAAACGCTCTTCGTAAGTCGGGTAGCGCGCGCGATGTCGTGACGGTTCTCACTCAGGTCGAGGTCGCTGCCGACGATCCCGCCCTCAAGGATCCCAAGAAATTCATTGGTCACGGCATTTCCATGGCGAGGGCCCGCGAGCTCCGTGGCCAGGGTCATCCGGTAAAAAAGGATGCGAAAGGTCATTTCCGCCGCGTGGTCGGAAGTCCGAAGCCGCTCGCAATCCACGAGCTGTCGACCATAAAGGTGCTGCTCGAGCAGAACACCGTCGTGATCGCATGCGGCGGCGGCGGGATTCCGATCTATCGAGATCCCACGCTCGGACTTGAAGGTGTCGACGCGGTCGTCGACAAGGATCTTGCGGCAGCAGTTCTCGCGCGGGAGCTCGGCGCGGAGCTGTTCATGATTCTCACCGACGTCGATGCCGTTTATACTGGGTGGGGCACTGACGCGCAGCACGCCATCTCATCGATGACGGTGTCCGAGGCTGAGCGACTCGCCCGCGAAGGGGCATTCGGCGAAGGAAGCATGGGGCCGAAAGTAGCGGCGGCAACCGATTATGTTCGTCGTACCGGAGGGCGTGCCATTATTACGGAACTGAGTAAGGGCAGGGCGGCGGTGCAGGGCGAAGGCGGAACGGAAATCCTTCCCTAGGTGAATCTCAAATCGATAATTGGCGTGCCCCGCACGCTTTCGGAGAACGAGTGAACATCCACGAGTACCAGGCAAAGGAAATCTTTCGGAAGTACGGCATCCCGATTCCACCGGGCGAAGTGGCCACCACTCCGGAACAAGCAGAACAAATTGCGCGGAAGTTTGGGACGACTGTCGTCGTCAAAGCCCAGGTTCACGCCGGCGGACGCGGCAAGGCCGGTGGAGTGAAGCTGGCTAAGAGCCCTGAGGAAGCGAAATCAATCGCGGCGCAGATCCTCAAGCTCTCGATCAAAGGTCTGCCGGTGCAGAAAGTTCTTGTCACCCCGGCCGCTGACATCGCCAGCGAAGCATATGTCGGCATCATAGTCGATCGCGCATCCAAGCGTGCCGTGTTCATGGCGAGCCCAGCGGGTGGAATCGATATCGAAGAAGTCGCGGCGAAAACGCCCGAGAAACTTCTCAAACACCCGGTCGACCCGCGTTACGGACTTCAGATGTACGAGGCGATGCAGCTCGCTTTCTTTCTGTACTCGGACATGAAGCAGGTGCGAGCCGCCGCCAAAATCCTGCAGCAGCTTTACAAGGCTTTTGCGGAGAACGGCGGATCGCTCGCCGAGATCAACCCATTGGTCACAACGCCGGAAGGCGATGTCGTCGCGCTCGACGCCAAGATGGTCATCGACGATAATGAGCTCGACCGGCGGCCTGACATCGCCGCGCTGCGCGATGAATCAGCGGAAGCTCCGAGCGAAGTCGAGGCGAGAAAGGCGAGCCTCACCTTCATCAAGCTGGATGGCAACGTCGGTTGTGTCGTCAACGGCGCCGGGTTGGCAATGGCCACCATGGATCTCGTCAAATACTATGGCGGCGAGCCGGCGAACTTCCTCGACATCGGCGGCTCATCGAATCCCGAGAAGGTCGTCGCCGCGCTGCGCATCATTACGAGCGATCCGAGCGTGAAGGCAATCCTGTTCAACATTTTCGGTGGTATTACGCGAACTGATGACGTCGCCAACGGGATCGTCACCGCCATAAAGCAGAACCCACTCAAGGTGCCGCTGGTGATTCGACTGACCGGCACCAACGAAGAAATCGCGCTGAAGATCCTCAGTGAAAATGGAATGTCGGCGATGACCGACATGGACGAGGCAGTGAAGAAGGCAGTTGCTTTGGCGACTGGAGGTAAGGCCGCGTGAGCATCTTCATCGACAAAACCACTCGCCTTCTCGTTCAGGGCATCACCGGCCGCGACGGGTCGTTCCATACCAGGCAGATGATCGAGTACGGCACCCAGGTTGTGGGTGGCGTCACGCCAGGGAAGGGCGGCCAGAGATTCGAAAACCAGGTCCCGATCTTCAACACCGTGGCCGAGGCAGTAAAAGAGACCGGCGCCAATGCCACGGTGATTTATGTGCCGCCGCCATTCGCCGCCGACGCGATGATGGAGGCCGCAGACGCCGGCATTCCGTTTATAGTCTGCATTACTGAAGGTGTTCCGGTCCTCGACATGACCCGGGTCTATCCGTTCGTTAAGGAGCGCGGGTCGCGGTTACTCGGACCAAACTGTCCCGGACTCATTTCGCCCGGCGCATCGAAAGTCGGAATCATTCCTGGGCGTATTTGCACTCCCGGCCCGGCCGGTCTCGTGAGCCGCTCCGGCACGCTCACGTACGAAGTCGTATATCAGATGACGCGCGCCGGCATCGGACAGACGACCTGCGTCGGGATCGGCGGCGACCCGATCAACGGCACGAACTTCATCGATTGCCTGGATGCGTTCGAGAAGGATCCGTCCACAAAAGCAGTCGTAATGATCGGCGAGATCGGCGGCACCGATGAGCAGGAGGCAGCGCAGTTCGTCAAAGAGAAAATGTCGAAGCCCGTGGTTGGATTCATTGCTGGACAAACCGCTCCGCCGGGCCGCCGGATGGGCCACGCCGGAGCGATCATCTCCGGATCAGCAGGAACCGCCGCGGAAAAAATGCAGTCGTTCCAGGAGAATGGCGTCGGCGTTGCCAAGCGACCGATCGACGTAGTGGACTTACTCAAACGCGCAATGCGCTAGGATCGAACAGATAAATGGCTGGCAACAGAACACTGACCATCATCAAGCCCGACGCGTTCAACGCGGGGAAAGCAGGATTGATAATCGCCCTCCTCGAGAAGGCCGGGTTCAAAGTGGTATCGTCTCGCGTGATGAGATTGACCGAGGGCCAGGCACAGGCATTCTACGCGGTCCATCGCGAGCGGCCTTTCTTCGCGCCGCTGGTCAAATTCATGACCTCGGGCAAATGCATGCCGATGGTCCTCGAGCGCGCCGATGCCGTGGCGACTCTCCGCAAAACAATCGGAGCCACCGATCCCGCCGAAGCTGAAGCTGGGACGGTCAGAAAGCTTTACGCGGAGTCGAAGGAGAGGAATGCCATCCATGCATCGGATTCGGATGAAAACGCGGAGCGTGAGTCAACGTTCTTCTTCCCCGAAGTCGAGTTGATCTAGACTCAGAAAATCAGCTGGTAGTCTTCGGTTGCGACCGCCCGAAAAAAACCCTTTACCGCACACTGGAATAGAGGCCTTAAACCCGCTAGGTTAAAGGGCTTATGCTGTCGTTTGACATTCGTTCGCTCGAGACCAAAGCCGTCCACGTTGATGGTTCGCTCCCGCCGGACGATCCAATTTGGGAAGAGGCCGATGTTCGACCGTCAGAGCCGGTTCATGTAACCGGAAGACTGTCATCGGCGGGTGAAGGCCGGTTCTATTTTACCGGTCGGCTCGAAGGACATCTCAAGCTCGCCTGCCGCCTTTGTCTGGAAGAAGTGGACGTCGAAGTTGACGAGGACGTGCACTTGCTCCTCGCCGAGATCGGAGCGGATGAAGCGGACGATCCGGACGTGTATCTGTACGACCCGAACGAGCGGAATCTGGATCTTCGTGCGGCGATAAGAGAGTCATGGCTGCTCTCGGCGCCCGCGTATGCCCAGTGCCGCGAAGACTGCAAAGGACTCTGTGCCACATGCGGCACTAATCTCAACGAAAGCACCTGCAACTGCACGCCAACCAAGACTGATTCGCGCTGGGACGCATTGCTCAAGCACGATAGCAAGTCGCACTAGCTCGTAAAACAACCAAGGAACAGAACCAATGGCCGTCCCAAAGCGACGCACATCGAAGCGTAAGAAGCGCGCGCGCAACACCCACAAGATTGCGCCTGCGATCGTGATCCAGAAGTGTCCGCGCTGCCAGAGCATGAAGCGTCCGCATCATGTCTGCGAAGAGTGTGGATACTACGCGGGCGAACAGCGAGTAGAGCCGAAGGAAGCGTAGTTTGGCGCGGATAGCATTGGATGCGATGGGGGGAGATTTCGCCCCCAAAGCTACAATCGCCGGCGCTTTACTCGCGTTGCTCGACCTCGACAGCGCGCACACCGTTCAGCTGGTCGGCCAGACATCGGCAATCGAGTCGGAGCTCAGGAGCGCCTTCTCAGGCGAGCTGTCGAGCGCCGCGTCCGTCCGCGCCCGCATCGAGATCGTCGAAGCACCTGACGTGATCCAGATGAACGAGAAGCCGACCGCCGGCCTCCGCAAAAAACCGAATAGCTCCATGATCGTCGGCCTCAAGCTCCAGGTCGACGACAAATCCGACGCCTTCGTCTCCGCCGGGAATACCGGCGCGCAAATGGCGTCGTCGGCAATGCTGCTCAAGCTCCAGCCGGGCCTTACCCGGCCCGCCATTGCCACCGTTTTTCCGACCGCGCGCAATCCCGTCATCGTCATTGATTCCGGGGCTAACGTCGATTGCTCCAGCAAAGAGCTGCTCCAGTTCGCCTGGATTGGCGCAGTTTACGCTGAGTGTATTTTCGGTCGCTCCAATCCTTCCATCGGACTCCTTTCAATCGGCGAGGAGCCGGAGAAGGGCAACGCGGTCGTGAAAGAGGCGCACGTGCTTTTTCAGAAAGCCGGCTTCAATTTCCACGGAAATATCGAGGGACGCGATCTTCCCGCGGGCGCGAGCGATCGCGGTCCGTTCGATGTCGTCATCTGCGACGGTTTTGTCGGCAACGTCGTGCTCAAGTTTTACGAGGCGGTTGCTCCTCTCATGATGCGCGTCCTCAGTGAGCACCCAGAGATCAACGCGGATCACGTTAAGTCGGCCCTCAAGGGCTTTGACTCCACCAATTCCGGCGGCGCTCCGTTACTTGGCTGTCGTGGTGTCAGCATCATCTGTCACGGCAATTCTCCGCCGCGCGCCATCAAGAACGCCATCAAGGTCGCGGTCCGCGCCGTCGAAACAAGTATGAACGATCAGATCGGCAAGCGCCTCGAGGCTGTAGAGCCCTTTATCAACGCCGCGGAGTCAGCATGAAGAGGCCAGTCGCCGCTGTCGTAGGCACCGGGCGCGGTCTGCCCGCCCATGTGATGACCAATCACGACTTCGCATCCATCGGTATCGAGACTTCTCACGAGTGGATTTTCGAGCGGAGCGGAATCGTCGAGAGAAGGCTTGCTCGGAATGGTGAGACGACTTGCTCGATGGCGTCGGACGCCGCGCGACATGCAATGGCCAAGGCCGGAGTCCATCCCGGCGAGATCGACGTGATCGTCCTCAGTACAGCTACGCCGGATCGACTCCTCCCGGCGACCGCGGTCGACATCCAGGCCGAGCTCGGCGCGACACGCGCCGCCGCGTTCGACGTCGGGGCCGCCTGCGCTGGCTGGCTTTACGCCATGAGCACCGCCGAGGGTCTGATCATGAGCGGCGTCGCTGAGACGGCGCTGGTGATCGGATCGGAGAAGATGAGCGCGATCGTAGATTGGAAGGACCGCTCGACGTGCGTCCTCTTTGGCGACGGTGCCGGTGCCGCCGTTCTGAGACGCAGTCGTCATCACGGGAAGGGAATTCTTTCCGCCTATATGCGGAGCGATGGGAAGCTGGCCGATCTGCTTTATCGTCCCGAAGGCGGGGCTACGATTCCGATGTCTGCTGAAGTGCTCGAGAAGCGGTCGCACCTGGTGAAGATGGCGGGACGTGAAGTCTTCAAGCACGCCGTCCGTTCGATGTCCGACGCCGCCGACCGGGCGCTCGACGGGGCGCGTCTCACCGGTTCCGACATCGATCTGCTGATCCCGCACCAGGCCAACGTCCGCATCATCGAGGCGACCGCGAAGCATTCGGGCATCCCAATGGAAAAGGTCTACGTCAACGTCGACAAGTACGGCAACACTTCGTCGGCGTCGATTCCGATTGCGCTCGATGAAGCCATCGAGTCGGGCAGAATCAAGGATGGCACAACGGTGATGATGGTCGCGTTCGGCGCCGGATTCACCTGGGCGTCGATGGTCATTCGATTCTAGGCAGTGGACATCGTACTGCTCTTTCCCGGCCAGGGGTCACAGAAACCGGGGATGGGAAAGGATCTCGCAGAATCATTTCCGGCTGCACGAGCGGTTTTCGGTGAAGTCGATGCCGCGCTCGGCGCTAACCTCAGCAAGCTGTGCTTCGAGGGACCGGCTGAAGAGCTCACCGCGACTCGTAACGCGCAGCCCGCTCTGTTCGCGCACGGTGCCGCAGTCTGGGCGCTGACCAAAGACGCTGTGTTTCCCCACGTCCGCGCGGCAGCGGGCCATTCACTCGGCGAGTTCACCGCATATCACGCCGCCGATGCAGTGAGCTTGCCGGGCGCCGCAAAACTGGTGAGAAGGCGTGGGGAGCTCATGTTCGAGACCGGCACCGCGAGACCCGGAACCATGGCCGCCGTTCTCGGAACGACGAGCACGCCGATCGAAGACATCTGCGCTCAGGCGAGCAGGACAGCGGGTTTGGTCGTTCCCGCCAACTTCAACACTGACGAGCAAGTTGTGATTTCCGGCGAGATTGCAGGCGTCGAGCGGGCCATGGAGCTTGCCAAGGAAGCCGGCGCCAAACGCGCGATCAAGTTGCCCGTGAGCGGTGCCTTCCACTCTCCGTTGATGGAGCCCGCAGTGGTCGGCCTCACGGACGCAATTGCTACTTCCGCGTTTATGGATCCCGTGTTTCCGGTATTCTCCAATGTCACCGCCGATGCCTCGACTACCGCGGCGGGCGCAAAGGATCTGCTCCTCAAACAGCTTACATCGCCAGTGCGCTGGTCCACCGAAATGAGAAACATCGCCGGTCACTTTCCCGACGCACTTTACGTCGAGATGGGTCCCGGCAACGTGTTGACGGGGCTCATGGGCCGGCTCGTCAAAGGCGCCAGGACCTTTGCCTGCGGAACTGCCGCTGAAGTGGACAAACTTCTTCAAATGGTCGCCTGATGAAAATCGATCTGAGCGGCAAAAACGCGCTGGTGACTGGCAGCACGCGAGGAATCGGCCGTGCAATCGCCGAGGCTTTTTCAGAATCGGGCGCCCGGGTAGCGGTGGTTGGCCGCGATCAGCAGCGCGCGGATGAAGCGGCGACCTCGATTGGCAACGGAGCGAAAGGATTCGCCGCGGATGTCAGTGACACTGCGGCGGTCAGCAAACTAGTTGAAGATGTCGAGAAGGCTTTCGGATCCATAGACATTCTCGTGAACAACGCGGGCATAACGCGCGACAACTTGGTGATGCGTCTCAAGGATGAAGACTGGGACGCCGTGCAGAACGCCAACCTTCGCGGGGCCTTCGCCAGCATACGCGCGGTTTCGCGCGGCATGATGAAGCGCCGGACCGGCCGCATCATCAATGTCGCCAGCATCGTGGGCCTGATCGGCAACAAGGGTCAGGCAAATTATGCGGCGAGCAAGGCCGGCCTGATTGCGCTCACCAAATCCGTCGCCAAAGAGCTCGGATCCAGAAACATTCTGGTCAACGCCGTCGCACCGGGGTTCATTGAGACCGAAATGACAGCCGCGATGACTGCGGAAGCCCGCGACGCGTTGGGCAAACAGATTGCACTTGAACGACTTGGCAGTGCCAAGGATGTCGCCGCCACAGTCGCTTTCCTCGCGTCCGATCTAGCCTCATACAT
>JBJMOT010000090.1:0-19773 GCA_045803585.1 Gemmatimonadaceae bacterium | reverse complement strand
GATGACAATGCTGCTCCAGACAACTGCCCAGGTACCTGTTCAGACAGTTCCGGTTAATACCCAGCCTTCGTTCTCGGAGACCTTCGTCGCCTCGTTCCGCGATGCGTTCTCCATGATCCTCGGGGCGATCCCGCGGATTCTCGGCTTCATCGTCATCGTCGCCATTGGCTGGTTCATCTCGTCCATCCTGGCGAGAGGAGTCGGCGGATTGCTGCGCGCGATCCGCTTCGACGAGCTGATGCAGCGATCCGGCATAGGTGATTTCCTCAATAAGATGGGAACAGGCAACGATCCGGCCGGGATCATCGCCGGCCTGGTGAAGTGGATCGTCCGCATCGTCGTGCTACTCGTGGCGTTCGATGTTCTCGGACTCCCCGCGGTCTCGGATGTGATGCGTCAGCTGCTGCTGTGGCTGCCGAATCTGGTGGTCGCAATTTTCGTCCTCTTCATCGGCGGAATCGCCGCACGCGCGCTGGGCAACATCGTGCGTGGCGCAACCGCGGAGGCCGGGTTCGCTAACCCGGAGACCCTTTCGAACGTCACCAGAACCACCGTATGGGCGTTCGCGATCGTAGTAGCGATCAATCAGCTGGGAATCGCGACCAATCTAATCACCACGCTCTTCACCGGCTTCGTCGCAGCGCTCGCCATTGCACTCGGCCTCGCCTTCGGACTCGGCGGCCGGGATCTCGCTTCCCGCACTCTCGAGAACTGGTACGATCAGGCGCAGGAAGTGAAGCCGGGGAGAAGGAGAGCGCGCACGGACGAATAGAAACTGCCACTTACGACTACCGGCTAAGACCCTTGGCCGGTAGTCGTACCTGGCAGTTTTTCACTAGAGATGTGGCGCGATGGCCGCCACTGCCTTCTCTGAAGTAAGAATCGGAATCACCTCGAAGTCCACGATGTTATTCCAGTTCGCCATCCATTCGTCGAGCAGCATTCGGTCATCGCAGTCCATGATCTGGTAGCACCGCTCGAAATCCGTCGTCACCCAGCTGGATAGATAGCGCGCGCCATACGGCGCCATTCGGCCCTTCTCCTTGAAGCGGCGGTAGACGGGCTTGGGATCGCCATCGCGATAGTTCTCGATCACCATGAAAAGCATTTCGTCTCGCCTGTGGACGTATTAGCGCATTTCTGCGGGTGGTAATGCGTAAATCGGCCATCCGCCACCGGCGTCGATCGATGTGAGCTTCAACACTTCGCCGAGAAACGTCCGGTCGGCTTCCGCACTCTGGCTATACAGCAGAAGATGGGCGCCGAAGATCATCTTCAGTCCTCGCGAACTACCTGTTGGATCGGACAGTATCGACAAAAACCGTCACGTGCGCCGTAGATGTGCCGAGCCTGTGCTTTACGCTCGCTGTTACCTCGTGCTTCCCCTCACGAAGTGACGTCACATCGATTCGAGGCCCATGGCCGATGTCGCCATCCAGACTGCTCACCCAGTGCCAAGCGCTGGAATCAATCACACCGGGGTCCAGCCCGCTGTTCAGCTCACTGGCGAAATGGATTGTGTCACCCACGGTGAAGTGAGCTGCGTCTTCGGGTTGAAACACCGAAAGTCGCGGCTCCTTGTCGCGGCAAGCAGTCAAAGCCAATGCGACTACCGCCAATAGACTCATCGATACCTTACGCGCTGTTACCGAACTCATTTTGGCTCTCCTCCTGCGCGGATCAGCCCGTAATCGCGAGCTCCCTTCCGCAGCAAATGGTATCCTCCGGCCAGCGGTTGCGCGTCGCCGAGCGTCGTGCTTGCATCAGCTCGATGTCCGTTGAGATAGACCCCGCCCTGCTCTACGAGCCTTCGTCCTGCGCCCTTGGATGCTGCCAGCTTGAGGATCACCAATGCATCCAGCAGCCCCGGTGTTTCTTTCACCTCCGCGAACGGTACTTCCTCGCTCAACGCGTTTAGGACCGCCTCCGATAGCGTGGTTGGGTCTGCCTTTCCGAACAGAACCTTCGAAACTTCCTCTGCTACTCTCGCCGCATCCGCGCTGTGCACCCGCGCCGTCACGTCGCGGGCGAGCGCCTGTTGCGCTTCGCGCTTCTCCGGCGCCGTCGAGATCGACCTGTCCAGCTCCTTGACCTCTGCTCGCGACATCAGCGTGAACAGCCGCAGATATTTCCCGGCATCCCGGTCGTCGACGTTGATCCAGTACTGGTAGAACTTGTACGGCGACGTGCGGGCGGGATCGAGCCAAACCGCGCCAGCCTCGGTCTTGCCGAACTTGGTCCCACTCGCGGTCGTCACCAGCGGCATCGTCAGCGCATGCGCTGCCTTCCCCTCGACGCGACGAATCAGCTCCATGCCCGCAGTAATGTTTCCCCATTGGTCGCTGCCGCCCATCTGCACCGTCACCCCGTCGCGCCGATACAGCTCGAGGAAGTCGTACGCCTGCAGCAGCATGTATGAGAACTCGGTGAAGGATATTCCGCCTTCGATTCTCGACTGCACCGAGTCCTTGGCCAGCATGTAATTCACAGTGAAGTGCTTGCCGACGTCGCGCATGAACTCCACCGCCTTGAGCGGACGGAGCCACGCCGCGTTGTCACGCATTTTCGCTGCGTTCGGACCATCAAAATCGAGGAAATGCGACAGCTGCTTTTCGATCGCTCGCGCGTTCGCCTCTATCTCTTCTTCCGACAGCAGCTGTCGTTCGCTGGTGCGGCCGCTCGGGTCGCCGATCATTCCAGTACCGCCGCCCACCAGCGCCACAGGGCGATGTCCGGCGCGCTGCAGATGCGCGAGACCCATCACCGGCACCAGACTGCCGACATGCAGACTCGACGCCGTAGGGTCAAACCCCACGTACGCGCTCACCTGAGCCGTTGCCAGAGCATCGGCCAAACCGTCCGTCTGTTGGTAGATCATCCCGCGCCAGGACAGCTCGTCCAGCAATGAGTTCGTCACGTTCATGCGGGGAAATTAGGGACGCCCGACCGCGGTGTCACCTACGGTGTATCACAGTTATCTTTTGACGTTCGCATGCCCTCTGCCTCCGCTTCTTCCCCCGGCACAATCACGAACAGCAAACTCTCCTTTCGAAAGCGGCATCCAACGTTCGTCAGAGTGGTGCTGCTTATGGTCACTTTTCTGGTCGCGGCCGGCGTCGGCTCTATATACGCGAGCTGGGCACTCATCTGCCGCGGTAATCAATGCCCGTCGATCGAAATTCTCGCCGAGTACACTCCGCACCAGACGTCGAAGCTCTACGCAATCGATGGTCGCTTCATCGCCGAGCTGGGCCTCGAGCGCAGAACCCTCGTCAAGATCGACGAGATCCCCAAGATTGTTCAGGATGCGTTCATCGCCACAGAGGACAAGCGCTTCTACCAGCACGCCGGCATCGACTGGCATCGCGCCGCCAGTGTCGTGTTGCGCTCGCCCATCCACGGATACTCGCAGGGATTCTCCACCATCACGATGCAGCTCGCGCGCAACGTCTTCCCGGAGAAGATCTCCCGCGAGAAAAGTCCGGTTCGCAAGCTCAAGGAAGCCAAGGTCGCCCGTGCGATCGAGGCCAAGTACGACAAAAAGAAAATTCTCGAGCTCTACCTCAATCAGATCGACCTGGGACACGGCGCCTACGGCGTCGAGACTGCCGCGCAACGCTACTTCGGTAAATCGGTTCGCGATCTGAACCTCGCCGAGGCAGCGACACTCGCCGCGCTTCCCAAAGCGCCTGCGCGCTACAATCCAGTTCGATTCCCGGATCGCGCGATTCAGCGGCGCAATACCGTTCTCGGTTTGATGCATAGTGCGGGTTACATCAGCGAAGCTGACATGAGCCGTGCTCGCGCCTATCCGCTCCAGCTGGCGAACAAGACCGTTACCGGCGAGACGGCCCCGTACTTCGTCGAGTGGGTCCGCCAGCAGCTCGACGCTCAGTTCGGCAAGCAGCTCTACGAGCAAGGGCTGAGGGTCTTCACGACTCTCGACCTCGACATGCAGAGCGCCGCCGAGCGTTCCCTGGAGCGCCAGGCGCGTGCGATCGAGGCGGGACGCTTCGGACCGTATTCGCACGAGACCTACGAGCACTACATGGCGCACCGCGAGGGCGACGAAGGTAGCGGCACGTCGCCTTACCTGCAGGGCGCCTTCCTGGCGATGGATCCGCGCACCGGCGCCGTTCGCGCCATGATCGGCGGACGCGATTTCGACGACTCGAAATTCAATCGCAGCGTCCAGGCACTTCGCCAGCCGGGATCGACGTTCAAGCCGATCGTCTACTCCGCGGCCATCCAGAACGGGCGGTCTGCAGCGTACATAGTCAACGACAGTCCGCTGGTGTTACAGGTCCCCGGACAGCCAGAGTGGGCGCCGCAGAACTACGATCTCAAATTCCTCGGCGAGATTCCACTTCGCCAATCGCTGTATATGTCGCGAAATGTCTCCACCGTGCGCCTCGGAATGGAGCTCGGTGAGCAGACGGTGATCAACGAGGCCAGGAATTTCGGCATCACCTCGCCGATCCCTCCTTATCCGTCGATTCACATCGGCGCCGCCGACGTTTATCCGATCGAGCTGATCTCCGCCTATACAGCGTTCGCCAACCTTGGTGTGCGCGCTTCACCGAATGCGATTCTGCGCGTCGAGAACCAGAAAGGCGAAATCCTCTGGCAGCCGACACCGACACGCACCCAGGTGCTCTCGCCGGAAGAAGCGTGGATCATGGTCGACATCATGAAGGACGTCATTCGCCGGGGATCAGCTGCCGGCGTCTGGGAGTCGGGATTCCACTATCCCGCCGGAGGAAAAACCGGCACCACCAACGACGGCACCAATGTCTGGTTCGTCGGCTACACCGCGGATCTTGTCGCCGGCGTGTGGATGGGACTCGACCGCCCGCAGAAGATCAAAGACAATGCGCAGGGTGGCCTGCTCGCCGCTCCTGCGTGGACGGCTTTCATGACCGAGGTCTATCGCCGGAAACCGGTACCGCCGGACTGGCCTCGTCCCACATCCATCGTCACGCGCGAGATCGATGTCAGTAGCGGACTGCTGCAAACCCCCTACTGCCCGCGGAATCTGGTAACGAGCGAGTTCTTCATTTCGGGCACAGAGCCGACGCGTGATTGCGACAAGCACGGCCCATATGCCAATCCGGGCGGCGCATTCCCGGTCGATACCTTCACTCCGTACGCGCCGCCGCCGACACCATCGACGACCAATCGTCCGCCGATCAACGTGACTCCGCCGGCCACTGAGCCGGGCTACCAGCCAGTCCCATCCCGGGGCCAGCAGCAGCCTCAACGGCGGATTCCGACGGTGTTCGATACTTCGCGCCGTGACACCGTGCGGCGCCCGGCGCCTTCGGACACCACTCAGTCGCCGGCTCGCCCGCCGAGTCTTCCGCCGCGCTGATGCGCTACCACGCGCGTTGGGTGCTGCCCATTACCCAGCCGCCGATCGAGAACGGAACCGTCGTCGAGAACGGCGGAAAAATCATCTACGTCGGTCCGAGTGCCGGCGCGCCCGCGGGCGAGGACCATGAGCTGGGCGAATCGATCCTCATGCCCGGACTCGTCAACACGCACACCCACCTCGAGCTGACCGTGATGCGCGGCTTCCTCGAGGATCTCGACTTCAGTGATTGGATCGACAAGCTGCGCCAGAGCAGGAACGAGATTCTCGACGAGACCAGACTTCTCGACTCGGCGAGATTCGGAATAATAGAAGGCCTCGAGGCGGGCATCACCACGTACGCCGACACATGCTCGAGCGGAGTGGTCATGCAAGCGATGCGGGAGCTCGGCGTTCGGGGAATCATGTACCAGGAAACGTTCGGGCCGGATCCTTCGAGCTGCGATGCCGCGATCGCTGACCTCGAACAACGCCTCGCATCTCTGACCCCGGAGCAAACGGACCTCGTTCAGCTGGGGGTCTCACCCCATGCTCCGTACACGGTGTCAGACGCGCTCTACGCCGCCACGGCAAAGCTCGCCCGCGAGCGGAGCCTGCCGCTGGCGATGCACATCGCGGAGAGCGCCGCGGAGGAAGACATCGTCGTCCGAGCCATTGGTCCCTTCGGCGAGCGGTGGCGTCGTCGCGGAATCGAGACGGCAAAGCGCGCGAGATCGCCTATCGCGTTGCTGGAGAGACTCGACCTCCTCCAGCCAGGTTCTCTTCTCATTCACTGCGTCCGTGTCGACGATGTGGACATCACCACCATCGCCAGGCGAGGATGTTCGGTGGCGCACTGCCCGGCGTCCAACGCCAAGTTCGGTCACGGAGTCGCGCCACTCCTTCCATTGCTCGCCGCCGGCATCCCCGTCGGCATCGGGTCCGACTCGGTCGCCAGCAACAATCGCATGGACATTCTCGACGAAGCGCGACTCGCGGTACTCGTCCATCGTGGCGCCGCTCGAAAGCACGACGCCTTCGGTGCGCATCAGGCTCTCACTCTGGCGACAATAGGCGGCGCGCGTGCTCTCGGACTGGACGACCGTATCGGATCTCTCGAGGCAGGGAAGGATGCCGACCTCGCCGCCTTCCGAATCGACATCCCGCGCACCACTCCCACCGGCGATCCCTATTCGGCTGCGGTCTTCGCGCTGCCCGGTCGCTCCGCCGAGCTCGTCACCGTGCGCGGGCAGGTTCTGGTGGAAGAAGGCCGTTGCAAGAAAGCGGATCTTACTCTGACCGAACGAGTCAGGAACACCGGAGCCGCCCTCGCCAAATGGGCGAACTCCCCGGGGCGTGAGTAGCGCGCCAAGCGACCATTTAGGTAATTTCCGTCTCCTCTTCGAAGGATGCCTGGCACAATGGCGGTAGATAACCACCACCGTATCTGGCGCGACGGTAAGTTCGTGGATTGGGAAGACGCGACCATTCATGTGATGAGTCACGTCGTGCACTACGGGTCGAGCGTCTTCGAGGGCATCCGCTGCTACGAAACACCCAGCGGGCCAGCGGTCTTTCGACTTCCTGAGCACATGCGGCGATTGGCGGATTCCTGCCGAATTTACCGCATGCCTCTCAAGTACTCGGTCGATGAACTGTCACGGGCCGCAGTCGAAACAGTTGCCGAGAACGAGCTTCCGCACTGTTACCTGCGGCCCGTTGCTATTCGTACTGGCGAGCAGATGGGAGTTTTGCCGCACGACACTCCGCTCGAGGTCTTCATCATCCCGTGGACCTGGGGAACGTACCTCGGCAGCGATGCTCTCAAGAACGGCGCCGACGTATGCGTGTCGAGCTGGAGACGTCCCGCTCCCGACACGATTCCAACCATGGCCAAGGCCGGCGGCAACTACCTCGGCGGACAGCTTTCGAAGATGCAGGCGCGCGTCGATAACTACGTCGAAGGAATCATGCTCGATTCGTTCGGCCTGGTGTCGGAGGGAAGCGGGGAGAATCTCTTCCTTGTCCGCGACGGCAAGCTGTTCACATCGACCATCAGCGCCGGGATTCTACACGGAATCACCCGCGACTCGGTGATCCGCATCGCTCGCGACATGGATCTGGAAGTCGTGGAGCAGGCGCTTCCGCGCGAGATGCTCTATATCGCCGACGAGCTGTTCTTCACCGGTACTGCCGCCGAGATCACTCCGATTCGCTCGGTCGATCGCATTCCGATCGGCACCGGCAAACCCGGCGTGATTACGATGGAGATCCAGCGCGAGTACATGGGAATAGCGAGCGGGGCTATTGAGGATCGCTACGGTTGGCTGACCCCAGTCCCCCCGCGCAAGTCGGCGACGACCTCGCGAAGAAAAGTCGCACGCGAGCCTATAGGGGATATGTCAGCGTCTGCTCTTTAGAGATTCGTTTCATATTCAGGCCCGCAGCCTCAAGCCGACCCGCCACAGCCGCCAGGCGGTAGTCGTACCTGGCAGTTTAAAGCGGCATGACGGTAACCCGATGCTCGGACTGGTCGTCGCTTAGATAGCCAGTCAGGCGCTCTATTTACCCGGCCTCCGTTCAACGAAGCCAGACCTGCCGGGTGGGATTGGTGTACCAGTTGTATATTGTGGTGGGTTTCGCCCAGGAGGAGTGCTTGATCGTTGGTTGTCTGGCACTAAACGCTTCATTTGAGCCGCTGACGATGGTCCCGCTCCGTCGGGCCCTGCGGCTGGTGATCGATGGCAAGGCAGAAATCGTCGAAGCAGATTCCGATCGCGTAGTTCGCTCGGAGAAGTTGACGCTGCCGCGGCCCGCGGTAATTCGACTGATGCGGTTCATCCACGTCCCGCGTCGCTTCCGGCGGCAGGTCACCAATACTTTCCTGTTCGCTCGCGATCGTTATCGGTGCCAGTACTGCGGCCGGCTCCAGATCGAGCTGAAGCCGCGCGAGTCACTCACCCGCGATCACCTGATTCCGCTCTCACGCGGCGGCGCCAACGACTGGACCAACGTCGTCACCGCCTGCAGTCCCTGCAACACTCGCAAGGCCAACAATCTTCCGAGCGAGATCGGAATGCATCCGCTGCACGCGCCGGTCGAGCCGCACTTCGTCCATTTGAGCTGGGCCGTCCGTCGCCTGACTCCGACGCAAGCGAAGTACATCCGGATCTTCTACGGAGAAGAGACCCTCCACCACCTTGAGGACCTGGAACATCGGCAGGTGGTCAATAGTCAGGGTGCGCATCACAAGATTAGTTAACTGCTACATACGACTACCGGCCTCTAGCCGGTAGTCGTACCTGGCAGTTCTCAGACACTAAGGCCTGAAAGTGCCCGACCTCGCCTCGTAATGCCTTTTCTCTCCGCCGAGTAGCCGCACAACCAGCGTCCTCAGCCCTCGGCCGACCGCTGTCCCCGGATTCTTCTCCCCCTTCACCGCCGGCTTGAGCTCCCCCTTCAGCCATCGGTTCACCTCGTCGAGATCGCTCAGCGACAACGTCTCCACGTCGAGCAGGAGATTGTAGTAGCCCCGCTGCCCCTTCTTCGGCAGCGAGATTCCTGCGCGAAATGGCGCTTCCACCGCGTCGTCCGCGGCATCCGCGGTCGAATATTCTCCGAGTGATTCCGGGTGGTTATTCACCACCCGCACGACCTGGTACTTCTTGCCGAGGACGTCATACTTGAGGATCACGTCCCATTCGAACGCCGCCTTGAGATCGTCGAACCACCTTCCCGACGCCCAGCGCTCGAGCCGGTAGTGCAGGCGGGCCGGAAATCCGTTGGCCAGCAAATCCCGCATCGCACCGTCCGCAAGCAGCCCGGCAGACGACACCGATGGCGCCGTGTCTGCCCACGCGCTCTGGGGCGGCGACAATACGTCGACGTGCACCTTCTGCGCGCCGAGCGGAATCGCGAATACGAACCCGAACGCTGCGACGGCGAAAGGGATTTTCAGCATGGCCCAGCCGCGATTCGCCGATAGAAACCGCATCCCGCTTTCCGCTTCCCGCAGATCAAAATCGCCGCCGCACTCTGAGGAACACATTCGCCGGCACCTTCGATTCGGACACCGCTTTCGCGACGTACACGCCGATGAGACCGAGGTCGAGGCCGAGCCCGACGTCAGTCCTGAACGTCCCAAACGGTGGGATGCTTCCGCTCGGGTATTGCAGCGTTTCCGTTCGTGGTCCAACCAGCCACCCGCGCCCCGCATCCACGAACGCGACGACGGTCGGCTGCACTGTGAAGCCGATCCCACGCAACCGGATTGGACGCGCATTGAGGAAGTCGAAGAACGACGAGTGCAGCTCATTGCGGTACTCGAGCTGAACCAGCGCCATCCTCTCGCATTGAGCCGGATTGCCCGGAGGTGGTGTGCCGCCGCTGCTGCACTGTGCGACATCGATAGTGCCGGGGTCGTACTGCCGGTAATCGAACCCGGGTACTGTTCCGATCCCGCCGACGGAGAATCGTCGCTCCAGTGGCAGTTCATCGCCATTCAGCCAACCGCCCAGTACGATGCGTCCGTTGATCCAGGTATTTGGGGAGAGTCGGTTGTAGCGTCGAAGATCGATCAGCGCGCGACCATAAGTGACATCGGGTGTTGCGAGCGGGCGGGTCAGCGCGGAAGCCGTCCCGAAATCGGTGTACCGTCCGACTCCGTGCTCGTACTCGGCCAGGATCAGCCAGCCCGTCGCCGGATTGTTCTCATCGTTTCGCGTGTCGATGTTAGCCCTGATAACGGCGAGATGAAAACGTCCGGCATCGACCAGTGGATTCGCGCGCCACGATCCCCCATTTCCGAACACCGAGAAGACGTCGCGCTCGGGGACGGGCGTCCAGCGCTCATCGCTCCACTGGAACGCCAGACTGCTGCGCGCGCTCATGTTGAACGTCGCTGTCGCGTTCGCCCCGTGACGATTGAAGTAGTCGCGGAAGTCGCGATGCCCGAAGAATGCGGCCAGCCCCGCGTCGGGATCCGGCAACTGCCACGGCTCGATCGGTGTGACGACGTCGTACGAAGACGCCGCCAGACCGTAGCCGCGTCCGCGACCTACGCGAACGTCTGCATTGATGCGGTGGCCCAGGTTCTGACTGTCCCAGTGGAATGCTTCCGCACTGCGGATGATGCCCATCACCCCGACATTGAACGCGGCCGACTTGATGCTGTCGTGCAGCACCGGGCCGAGCAGCACCGGAAGTCCTTCGACCCGATTGTAAGTCTTGCCGGAGCTGAGCACCAAACCGCTCGACCGGCTCGTTCTCGCCCACAGTCCCAGTCGCTCCGCGGTCGTGTCGCGCGCCACCGTGTCTGTGCCCTGTGCGCTCGAAACCGCCGGCGCAATGCCGACGAGCGCGCAAACACACGCGATCCTGATCACCGTAATTGTCATGGCGGGCTTATACCCTCGTCGCGTTGATTCCGAGCCTCTTCATCCGCCGGTAGAGATTTGGCCTGTCCGTTTGCAGGCGTCGCGCGGCATCAGCCACATTTCCGCCTGTTTCCGCGAGCGCGCGCGCGATAACCGTCCTCTCGAAGCCGTCGAGCTTTTCGGCGAGAGAGGTCGGTGCCGGCCCCGCCGGTTCTCGTATGCCGGCGACCCTCTCTCTTTCGCGGGTCGGAGTGCTCGCTGTTGACTCTGCACTGGCTTCGTCTTCTCGATCGACGATCAGGACGTCCTCCACCTGCTGCCCCGTCATCTCCGCGCCGGGATGCAAAATGGCCAGACGCTCGACGATGTTTGCCAGCTCGCGCACGTTACCCGGCCATGGGTAATCGCGCAGCAGCTGCAACGCATCACTTCTCCACCGCGGCTTTGCCTGTCCTGTTCTTTGCAGGAACTGCTCCGAGAAATGCTCGACCAGCTCCAGGATGTCGTCACCTCGCTCGCGCAGCGGTGGGATCGCCAACGGAATCACCTGCAGCCTGAAGTACAGATCCTCGCGGAACAGCCCCTCGCGCACTGCTCGCTGCAGATCGTGATTGGTCGCGGAAATAATTCGCACGTCAGCGCGAATCACACGATTACCGCCGACGCGCTGAATCTCCTTTGCCTCGATTGCGCGCAACAACTTCGCCTGGGCGTCCGGTCCCAGATCTCCAACCTCATCGAGAAAGAGGGTCCCGCGATGCGCCAGCTCGAAGCGACCAATGCGTTGCGCTGTCGCGCCTGTAAACGATCCACGCTCGTGTCCGAACATCTCGCTTTCAACCAGATCCCGCGGAATCGCGGCGCAATTGACGCGGACGAACGGCTTGTCGCGTCGCTCGCTGCCATCGTGGATCGCGCTGGCGACGAGCTCTTTCCCGGTTCCTGATTCACCGGTGATTAGCACGCGCGCATCCGTTGGCGCGACGCGCGCAATGAGCTGACGCACCCCCTGCATCGCCTCGCTCTTCCCGACCATCTGTCCCGCGAAGCCTAGCTCGGCGCGCAGCGCCCGCGCCACGCGTCGCGTCTGCCGCAGTTCGAGCGCGGATGAGACCGCCAGCAGAACGCCCTCGGGTGTCAGCGGCTTCTCGAGAAAATTGAAGGCGCCAAGCTTGGTCGCTTTAACGGCGTCGGCCAGGCCGGCGCGGCCGCTCATCATGATGACGGGTAGATCTGGAGCGGCATCGCGCAGCTTGGCCAGTGTCGCCATTCCATCGAGCTCACCGGGCATCATCAGATCGACGAGCGCGACGTCTGGCTCTCCCTCTCTGACACGCGCCACCGCCTCGACCCCACTCGGCGTCTCAGTCACCTCGTAGCCTTCGGCTGTCAGGAGCGCGCCGACCATCCGCCGAATATTCGGCTCGTCGTCGGCGATGAGGACTATCGGCACTTATGTCGAGCGATTCTGCGCGGACGAGGCGGGAAGCTGCGGGGCGCCCACCGGTGCGCGGCCCTCGGACAGCAACTTTGTCGTGAATCGTTGGCCCTCGGAAATCCTTTCGACCTCGATGGCTACTGCCTCCAGCGATTGTTCGATTCGCTCGAGTCTGCCGGTCACTTCCATCGGCACCCGCGGATTCTTGGCTTCTGAATCCATCTTGCGCGCATACGCCCTGGTGAGCGGGATACCTATCGCACAGATGATTGCGGTCGCGAATGCGCCAAGCGGAACGACTATCTCTGGTCCCATTTCAACTCGTCCTCACGGCGCCGGCGCCGTTTGCGGGTATGGTGAACTGTATCTCCGTTCCGCTCCCCAACGTACTGGTGGCGTTCACGGTTCCATCGTGCGCCCAGATCGCCTGCCGCGCGATCGCCAGCCCCAGTCCCGTGCCGCCGGGCTTGTTCGTCACGTACGGCTCCCAGATTCTCTCCAGACTGTCGGGTGCGATGCCCCTGCCGTCATCGGCGACGGAAATTCTTACGGCATCCCGCTCGCCCATCTTGACCGGCCGCGCGGAAACGATGATGTGACCATGAGCCGCCGACGCGTCGACCGCATTGAGCAGAACGTTGCTCAGTGCGCCAGCCAAAGCGCCGTTGTTACCGTGGACTCGCGGCAGATTCTCGTCGATTTGCAGATCGAGGGCAATGCCAGGAGGGATACAGCTTCGGGCGGTGTAGCGCACCAGCTCGCCAATGTCGACTTCCGATGGCGGCCCTTCGGGCAATTTTCCGAATTCGGCGAAGCTCTTCGCCATGCGATCGAGTCGCTCCGATTCCATCGCGATGACATCGACGTCCTCCTGCAATTCCTGCGGGGCGTGGCCGCGCAGCCTTGCCAGCGCAAACCTGATTGGCGTCAGCGGATTCTTGATCTCGTGCGCGACCCTCCGCGCGGTTTCTCTGAACGCCTGTAGCCGCTCGGCTTCTACAGCCTGCATTCGTCCGTGCTCGAGCTCCGAGACCATCTCTCGCATGCTCCGCCTCAGCGTCTCGAACTCCGGCGCGCCGCGCACTCGACTGGTGGTGACCTCGATCATTGGTCCATCACCGTTGTTACGAACCCTCGAGACGACTGTGGGCTCCGGCGAGGGCGGCAGCGATTCGCCGTGACCGATGAGATCGGTCCATCGGACCAGTTCATCCAGGGGTCTGCTTAGTTGCCGGCTCAGATGTCCCGCCACTCGAGACGCCGCACCGGTCAGAATCAGCAGCGCCAGCAAACCGGCGATGGCGATCACGCGAACCGAACGCTCGGCGAGGAAGCTGTATCGGCGGGCCTGCTCGACGGATGTTCGGAGCTCGCGCTCATGATTGTCGATTGCCCGTCGTTGAGACGAGGTGAGGGGAGCCTGACGCGCCGCCGCGATTGCTCGTTCGCCGCTCGCGGCCACGCTGTCCCACGCCGACCCGCCGGTGACGAACGGGACGACGGTGCTGACCGTTCCGCTCCACAAAACGGTGAGGACCAGAGCGGGGACGATCGCGAACAGCGAGAGGATCAGCACCAGTCGCGTGCGGAAACGCAGTTGATTCATGGGGGATTGGGTATAAATTATACCCGTACGGCGCGACTTCGAGGATCCAGCGACCGGTCAACTGAGGTTGACGCGCTCGCTCGGACCTGAAGACGCACCGCCTGCGGCGTCCGTCGCAGGGATTATACGGCGTGCAGCCGTCGCGGTAACGACAAAGAAATCGCGGGCACGCAGCCTCGCACAGGAAATTCCCAAAAAAAATGAGTTCACGACCGCATCGGTCCGCGCCATCGAGCGCGCACCGGCATGTCGCCCCGGTACACCGCGGGCCACAGGCAATCGCCCCGATCCACCGCGGGCCGCAGGCAATGTCACCAGCAACATTCGCAACTTCCCACCACGCGCCAAACGCCGCACTGCTCATCGACTTCGATAACGTCACGATGGGCATCCGCTCGGATCTCCAGACGGAGCTGAAAAACCTCCTGGGCTCCGAGATCGTCAAAGGCAAAGTCTCCGTCCAGCGCGCGTACGCGGATTGGCGACGCTATCCGCAGTACATCGTCCCGCTCTCGGAGTCGTCGATCGATTTGATTTTCGCACCGGCATATGGATCCGCGAAAAAGAACGCGACCGACATTCGACTCGCGATCGACGCCCTGGAGCTGGTTTTCACTCGCCCGGAGATAGGAACTTTCATCCTTCTTTCGGGCGATTCTGATTTCTCGAGCCTCGTCATCAAGCTCAAGGAATACGGCAAGTACGTGATCGGCGTCGGCATTCGCGAATCGTCGAGCGACCTGCTCGTTCAGAACTGCGACGAGTACTACAGCTACAACGCCCTCGCCGGTCTGGTGAAATCCGGCGAAGAAGAAATAGTGAAGAAAGATCCGTGGGAGCTCGTCACCGAAGCGATCGGCCGCATGAAACGCAACGGCGATGTCATGCGCGCAGATCGTCTCAAGCAGGTGATGCAACAGATAGACACGTCGTTCGACGAGAAGAACCTCGGCATGTCGAAGTTCTCCCGCTTCGTGACCGAAGCCTCGCAGCGTGGTCTGCTCCACCTCACCAAACTCGAGAACGGCCAGTTCGAGGTCGCGCCGCCCAACGAAGCGCGCAGCCTGCCGGCTGGGCAGGAGACCGCGGACGCTGCATCGCCGCGAGTCGCGACAACCGACGAATCCGAGACCAGTGAGCGGCCCCGTCGTGGACGCAGAGGTGGCAGGGGACGCGACCGTGATCGTGAAGCACGCGGACATCGCCCAGCTGCCGCTGCTCCCGTTGTCCAGCAGCAGGCCGAGTTGGAGCTACCGACGGCCAGCGAAGGTGTTCGCCAGGAGCCGACGCCCGCCGCCGATGGAATCGGCGTTGGTGGCCTACGCCTCCGGCGCGAAGAAGCTTTCGATCTGGTTCGGCGCGCCGTTGGCGCAAACGGTGGTGCTCCAATACGCGCCACCGAGGCTCGCACCGCTGCCCGAGCTCTGCTCGGCCGCGACAGTGAGAGCCTCAGCGAGCGAAACTTCATCCGCATTCTTCAGGACGCGCACGACGCCGATGTCGTAGATCTCCGTCGTCGCGGCTCCGACTACGAAGTTGCGCCGGCAGTTGCCGCCGCGCCGGTGAGCGACCAGCTCGCCGCCAGCGAGCCGGTGAGGCCAGTGACTCCTGCAGCTACAACGACACCAACCGGGATGGGTGCCCGAAGCGCACCGCCATCCCGCGGGCGTGGTCGAGGCCCGATCGGTGCCCGCGTTGGAATCGTTCCAGCCAACCTGTTGTCGATCGGCGTGGTGGAGACAGCAAGGCCTGCTCCGACACCAGTCGTAGAGGAGTCGATTCCCGACCTTCCCCAGACGGGCGAAGACGCACTGTCCGAGCCCGAGGCGACCAAGCCGCGCAGCACGCGCAAGCGCGGAGCGTCGGACGAATCGAAGCCGCGGCGTGGTCGTAAAACTGCGGCGGCGGGAGCTGAGGGCGAGAAGCCAGCGGCCAAGCGCAGCGCTCGCAAGAGTCGCAGCAAGACCGCGACGGACTAGTGGGGCGGGTTCTCCCGCGAAGCTTTTACGATCGCGAGACTGAAGTAGTCGCTCGCGAATTGTTGGGTACCGTCCTCGAGTGCGAGACCGCGGACGGTACCGCCAGCGGCGTCATCGTCGAGACGGAGGCGTACATCGGCGAGCACGACCTCGCCTGCCATGCCGCCGCCGGACGAACCACCCGCACCGAAAGTCTATACGGTCCGCCCGGTATCTCATACGTCTACTTCATTTACGGCATGTACTGGTGCTTCAACGCCGTCACCCGCGCTGAAGGATTGCCGAGTGCAGTACTGGTTCGCGCACTGGAACCACTGCACGGATTGCCGTTGATGCGGGCGCGCCGACCCCGCATCAAGAGCGACATCGATCTCACCAACGGACCCGGCAAGCTCTGTCAGGCGCTAGGAATCACCGGCTCGATGAGCGGGAAGCAGCTGCAGCGGAAGCCGCTCGTGATTCGGGAAGGCCGCCACGTCTCCGACGCCAGCGTTCAGATGACGGCGCGCATCGGAATTACAAAGTCCGCGGATTGGCCTCTGCGCTGGATCGTTCGCGGAAATAACCACGTATCCAAAGGAAAAGTGTCGGCATAAAAAAGCGGCCCCTTTCGGGGCCGCCATCCACTCAATCAGGTGCGCCTAAAGCTGCTATTCCCGATCGATGGAGCTTCCGAAGTTCAGTCGAACTCCGAACTCGATGAATGAAAGAACGCTTCTGAAAAGGAACGTGCTGTTGCTGGGAAGGATCGTATACTGTCCGAATAGCGCCACCTTCTTGCTCTGCAGCTGCACACCACCCATGGCCAGGATCGAAGCGCGGCTGCGCTCGTTCTCCACCTCGTCCATGAAGGAGTTGCTCGGGAAGGTGTTCGCGCTATCCACGAAAATGCGGGCGTTACCCAGAACGGTGATTGCGTAACCGAGTCCGGCGTACGGAGTGATTCCGCCGAAGTGATGCGGGAACACCATGGCACCGGCGCTGATCCGGCGCATGTCGTTCACACGCACAGTGCGCTGACCGTTGTTGGAGGTGGGATCGAGGAACTCTAGATCCTTCTCAAAAATCGACTGATTGGCCGACACGTAGAGGCCGCCGTGGGTTCTGGTGATGACCCAGTCGATTCCGAAATCGGGCGTCACGGTGTTGCCGTGCCCGGGAACTGCGAAAGTGTTGATGCCGGTCTTGAAACCCCAGAACCAGGAGTTGTCGAAGTCCCGGTTTGCCTGCGCGTGCGCGCTAGCGGATCCGATGATCGTGGCGATGAGCGCCACGAAGACTGCTCTGTGCTTCTCCATTAAGACGTCCCCTAAATAATGCCAAGCTTCGTCCCGACGGTCTTGAAGGCCTGTATTGCCTGATCCAGATCGTCGCGTGAATGGGCAGCACTGAGCTGACAGCGCACACGCGCCTGCCCTTGGGGAACGACCGGAAAGCCGAATCCCGTCACAAAGACGCCTTCATCCAGCAACATGTCACTCATTTTGATTGCCGTTGCCGTCTCACCCACGATTATGGGGACGATCGGCGTCTCCCCAGGCAATGGCTTGAACCCCGCTTCGCTGATGGACCCGCGAAAATAGGCCGTGTTTTGCCGCAGCTTGTCGACCAGCTCCGGATTGTGCTCCAGCTGTCTTATTGCACCCAGCGCGCTCGCCGCCACTGTGGGAGGCAGCGCATTTGAAAAGAGCTGTGGACGAGACCGTTGAGTAAGCATGTCGCACAGCGAGGCCGGCCCCGCGACGAACCCGCCCGCGGCCCCGCCCAGTGCTTTCCCAAGTGTCGACGTGATGATGTCCACCTCGCCCAATACACCGAAATGCTCCGCCGTGCCGCGACCGGTTGGTCCGAGGACGCCAGTGCCGTGTGAGTCGTCCACGGCAACGATTGCGTCATAATCGCGCGCGATCTGCAGGATGTCGGGCAGCTTTGCAATACTGCCCTCCATCGAGAAGACCCCGTCCGTCCAGATAATTCTGCGGCGCGCGGCCCTCGCGGTCTCGAGCTTCGATCTCAGATCGTCCAGATCAGAATGCTGATAGACAGCCGTCGTACACTTGGTGATCGCCTTCGCCAGCCGTACCGAATCGATAATCGACGCATGATTGAGCGCATCGGACACGACGAAATCGTTCTGCTCGACGATCGTCGCCGTCAGACCTTCGTTCGCGTTCCACGCGGACACGTAGCTGAGGGACGCCTCTGTTCCCACCAGATCGGCGATTGCCTTCTCCAGCTCACGGTGGACAGTGAAAGTGCCGCAGATAAAGCGAACGCTCCCCGTGCCGGCACCGAAGGTCTTGAGTCCATCGATCCCCGCCGCGACCACCGCCGGATCGTTGGACAGGCCCAGATAATTGTTCGAGGAAAGAATGACGACCTCGCCGCGTCCTTCCATCTGAACGCGCGCGCCTTGCGGCGACGCCAAGTAGTTGAGGCGCTTGTAGACGCGGTCTTCTTTGAGTTTCTCAATCGCCGCGTTCAAATCCGCATCGAATTTTTCGTTCAACGCCACTCCAGTCGTGTTATTCATAGTTCCCGCCTCGTGCCTCCCGCATCCCGCCTCCCGCCTCCCGCCTATGCAATCTCGAAAATCACCTTACCCGCCTCACCGGACTTGATCGCGGCAATCGCCGCGTCCGCATCCCCCAGCTCGAACCGATGCGTGATCACGGGGGCGGGATCGAATTCGCCGGAGCGAAGGAACCGCGTCATCTGGTGCCAGGTGTCGTACATCCTCCGGCCGACTACACCATAGATGGTAAGCCCCTTGAAAATCACTTCGGTAGCCAGATCAAAGTCGACCTTCTTCGAAGGAATCCCGAGCATCTGAACGCGCCCGCCCACGCGCACCAGCGCGAACGCCTGGTGGATCGCGGCGGGAACGCCCGACATCTCCAGCACCACGTCCGCGCCCAGACCATCCGTCGCGTCCTTCACGATCTTCCCCGCATCTTCGGGGCGAACGGCGTGATTCGCTCCCATCTGCTTGGCGAGCGCCAGCCTCGTGTCGTTGACATCGGTCGCGATGATCTGGGAGGCTCCTGCCGCCCGGCAGATCCCGACCGCGAAAATACCAATTGGCCCGCAGCCGGTGATGAGCACCACTGCGCCGGGAATGTCGGCGGTGAGCACCGTGTGGAAAGCATTTCCCATTGGGTCGTGGATCCCGCCAACATCAAACGAGATCGCGTCGTCGAGGTGCCACACGTTGGTCGCCGGCATCGAGATGTATTCGGCGAAGCACCCGTCACGATCCACGCCGATGATCTTCGTAAAGGGACACACGTGCGCGTTCCCCGTTCGGCAAAGGAGGCAACGGCCATCCACGATGTGTCCCTCGGCGGTGACGCGATCGCCCTCCCTTACGTCGGTGACGAGCCGGCCGACCTGCATCACATCGCCGGCGAACTCGTGTCCAACCACGAACGGTGGCTTGCACCGCCCCTTCGCCCACGCATCCCAGTCGTAGATGTGCACGTCCGTGCCGCAGACGCCGGCGCGTCGGACGCGGATCAGGACCTCGTCTTCGCGGATGCGGGGCTCCTCGACATCCTTCAGCTTAAAGCCGGGTGCGGCGGACTCTTTGACGAGCGCTTTCACGAGCGAGTGCTCCGTTTATTGTCGGTGTTCATCGAGAGGGGAGTTCAAGCTGCGAATTGCGAGCCGCGTGTGAAAGCGAGCATGTTCTGATGTGCAACTGTTCAAAAGCGATATCGCGAACCACGACAGTGTAATAAAATATTCTGGACTTAAGGTAATGAGTCGGGCCGAATCGTTCATTCCGCCGGCTCACGCACATCTCTTGCATTCCGAATTTTGCCGCGACATTGTAAGCGGTAGTCGCACCGAGCTCCTTAGTAACTCGCGGTCAGTCGCGACGCGATGCAGCAATCGCCGATTCCACCAGGCAAGGCGAGACTTCTACTTCATCGTGGAGAGACAACATGGCAACGAGAAAACGGGCCTCTGCGGCCAAGAAAGCCGGCGCGCGCCGACGCGGTGTCGCCAAGCGAAGTGCAGTG
>JBJMOT010000089.1:0-15195 GCA_045803585.1 Gemmatimonadaceae bacterium | reverse complement strand
AAAGTGAATAGGAGTACGACCGTCAGATACATCCAGAAGCGGCCGCTCAACTTGCCACCTTGAGCTGGGGTCTCGGCGTGTTTGGTTTCGGCGTCTTTGCGCCTTACGTCGCGAACGACGATGATGAGCACCAGCATCGCGATCGCCGCCGGGATCGCCGATAGCCAGAAGACGTTCCTGATCGCGTGCTCGTCGTGCGCCGAGAGACGACGAGAGGAATCCAGCGTGCCTACTCCACTGAGCTTCAGCAGCAGAAACGCGATGAGCGGTCCCAGCACCGCCCCCGTGTTGTCGGCAGCAGCGTGAAATCCGTACGCCAGGCCCCGGGCGTTAGCGGGCGCAGAGTCGGCGAGCAGTGCATCGCGTGGTGATGTGCGAAGCCCCTTCCCGACGCGGTCGGTCAGCCGGATCGCAAGCACCTGGGTAGCGCTGTGCGTGGCGGCCGTAAAAGGCCGCACGATCGACGCGATCAGGTAGCCGACCACGACGAAAGGCTTCCTGCTTTTTATTTTGTCCGACCACCAGCCGCTCAACAGTTTGAGTAGCGACGCCGTCGTCTCGGCGGCGCCCTCGATCGCGCCGATGAAGCTGGCGTTGGCGCCGAGGACGCCCGCCAGAAAAATCGGGAGCAGCGGGTAGATCATCTCGGTCGAGACATCGGTGAAGAGACTCACCATGCCGAGGCCGATCACGTTGCGCCCGAGCTTCGAGCGCAACGTGGCGGTATTTACGATAACCGCATCTCGGAATGATCCCCGACCGTAACCTCGCCTTTCACGCCGTCGAGTACGGTGTCATCGCCGACGAGTGAGTTCCTGAGGACAGACTTGCTGATCTTCGCATTGGAGCCGACAATGGAATTACTGATCTGAGTTCCATCGAGGACGCTGCCCGCACCGATGGAGACGTTCGGGCCCACCTTGGATTTTTTCAGAGTCACGTTGTCTTCGATGTACACGGGATCGATGATTGTCGAATCCCCGACGCCGCTCGGGCGACGCGCGCGTCCACGCGTCAGCATCGCCTCGTTGGTCTCCAGCATCGTCTCGATCTTGCCTGCGTCGTACCAGCCTTCGACGTCGATCACCCGGATTTTGGCCCCCTTGTCGATCATGTACTGGAACGCGTCCGTCAGGTACCACTCTCCCTGGTTTTGTGGTTCAGCGAGAACGTGAGTGATTCCCTCGAAGAGAAGCTTCCAGTTCCTGATGTAGTACAGGCCGATGTTCGCTCGTTTCGAGATCGGAGTCTTGGGCTTCTCGACGATCTTCGTCATGTTCCCGTCTTTGTCGGTCACCACGACGCCGAAGCGCTGGTAGTCTTCGACTTCTTTCACCCAGATGATTCCGTCCGCGTCGACAGTTTTGACTTTCGTCAGGTCGGCATCGAAGATCGTGTCCACGAAGATGATCAGCACAGGCTGGTCGACGTAGTCCTTCGCTAGCGCGATGGCGCCCGCCGTGCCATCCTGAATCTTCTGCTCGATGAATACCGATGGCACGTCCATCTCGCGACGAGCGTAGTCCTCGACTTTTTCCTTCAGATGGCCGGTGATGTAGATCACCTGCTCGACGTTGCCGAGTTTCTTGAGCTCGTCGAGCACGTATGACATCACCGGCTTGCCGGCGACCTTCATCATCGGCTTGGGCGTGAGATGCGTATGCGGCCGGAGTCTGGTCCCCTTCCCCGCCAATGGAATAATCACTTTCATGGAGCGCTCGTTCCCTCTCGTCCGTATTTGTCGCTCAAACGCACGACATCGTTTAATTCAGGAGTCGATACTTCAAGCACATCGCAGTCCGTTACAGCGATCATCTGATGAATGGTCCCCGGTACTATCCGGAACGCTTCGCCCAACTGCAGGCGCACGTCATCGAGCTCGTCTTCCCCGTCGCGTTGCACGCGATACACGATCTCGCCTGAAAGCAGGTAGATCGTCTCGTCCTTCTTGTTGTGGTATTGAATAGACAGCTCATGACCGGCGTTTATATGCAGGATCTTGCCCACATAACGGTCGGACAACGCCCAGATCTTCTCGTGGCCCCACGGCTTGGGCACGTGGGTGATCGGAACTCGCCCCGACCGCGCGGGCGCGCTCTTCTTTGCGGGCGTTTTTCGCTTGATTCGAGTCGCGGATTTCCTTGGCATACGTAAATATCGACAGTCAGGTGTGAGGTAGCCAATTGGGTTCCGAGGCGGGCATGCTTTCTGCCCCCTCGGCCGCATGATCCTGTCGCCAAAGTACCTTCCTCGCCTCGTGGCGACGATCCGGCTATTCACCAACTATGGCCTGAGAGACTTCGCCAATCGCCAGGGCCTGCTCGGACTGGAAGGCGGTCTGGACGACGAGACCACCGTCGAGGGCGATGCGCGGACGAAAGCCAGGGCGTTTCGTGAACGTCTGGTGGAGCTCGGCCCCGCCTACATCAAGCTCGGCCAGGTGTTGTCGACCCGGCCCGACCTCCTGCCGAAGGCTTACATCGACGAGCTCGAGCACCTGCAGGACGACGTTCCGCCGATGCCTTTTGAGGAAGTCGAGAAGACAATTGAAGAGCAGCTGCGCGCTCGAATCAGCAAGCTCTTTGAATCATTCGAGCAGGAGCCCCTGGGCAGCGCCAGTCTGGGACAGGTTCACGCTGCGGTGCTCCGCGACGGCCGGGACGTCGTCGTCAAAGTACAACGTGCGAACCTGCGCGAGCAGCTGGCGGACGACATCGCGTTTTTCCGGGAGCTGGCAAGTTTTCTCGCCGAGCACACATCGGCCGGCTCGCGCATCGATCTCGTCGGCGTCGTCCAACAGGTCGAGCAGGCGCTGATCGACGAGCTCGACTATCGAACGGAGGCGCGCAACGCGGCGCAGTTCAGAAAGATGCTCGCCACGTTCCCGCACGTGCTGATTCCGCGAGTCATCGATGCGTACACCACGCACAAGGTGCTCACCACCGAGCGGATCCGTGGAGTAAAGATCGACGAGATCCCGCCGATCACGCGCATCGAATACGATTTCACGGTACTGGCGGAGGAATTCTCGCACGCGTACCTGCAGCAGATCACCGACGCCGGCCATTTCCACGCCGATCCGCATCCGGGAAACGTGTTCATCGTCCTTCCCGGCCGCGACAATCCTCGCACGCCGGCGGAGGCGGTCGCCGACGATCGACGTCAGGAAGTGAGGCCCGGCGCCACCGCACTGGTTCAGTCGGAGAACGAAGCGCGCGCAGCAGCCGTTCCTGCTGCTTCACGCGACGATCCCAAACTGGCGCTCATCGACTTCGGCATGACTGCGCACCTCACCGCTACCATGCGCGACCATGTGGTGCGTTTGCTGATGGCGATGGGGGAGAACAACGGCGACGCCGCCGCCGAATCGCTGATCGAGATGGGTGAAGTGCCGGACGAGTTCGATCGGCGCGCGTACGTTCGCGACACGTCAGCGCTCATCGCCAAGAATGCCAACCAGACGGTGGAAGACAACTCCGCCGGCGTCGTCCTGTACGAGTTGATCACGATTGCATTCCGGGACGGATTGAAGCTGCCGGCGGAGCTGACGTTGCTGGCCAAGGCGCTGTTCAACCTCGACGCCGTCGCCCGCGCTTTAGACCCCAGTTTCAATCCTACACAATCGATTCGCGAATACACCGCCGAGATGGCCAACAATCGGGCGCAACGCGAGATGTCCCCGCGGCGCCTGTTCCAAATGGCATCCGAAACTTCGAATCTCGTGCGTGCACTTCCGCATCGCATCGACGTTTTCACCCAGAAGCTCATTTCGAACGACTTCGCGGTACGGGTCGAAGCGCCGCAGCTCGGCTCGCTCTTGCTTGGATTGGAAAAGGTCGCGAACCGCATCTTCACCGGTCTCGTCCTCGGTGGCCTGCTGGTGGCGAGCGGGTTGCTGATGGCCTACCAGAGGAGTCTGGCGATGGTGGGTTTCGTGATCTCCGGCGTGCTCGGACTGTGGATGATCTTTACCATTCTGATTCAGGATCGGCGCAGCAGACGGCGGAAGGGAAAGAGCTAGAGCCGCGCGACGACGCTCGCGATGTAGGCGTCCACCCGCTCCCGAATGACGGTGTTGGTGATACGAGGGAATCCCGCCAGGCTCCAGCCTTCGTACATCGTTGGCGGGCCGGGCAGCAGTTCTACGACAGACATGAGATCCCAGTACGGATCGTACTCGAAGTTATTCCCGGCGCATTCCACATACGCATTCAGAAAATCGTCGGCTATCGTGACGCCGTGAAGGCTGGCCAGATTGTGGCGGCACCACGCAACGTCGATTCCGGCCGGGCCACGACACCCGTTGACCCAATCGACGATGCCGCTAACGCGATCGCCTTCCCAAAGCACATTGCTCGGGTGATAGTCCCGATGCACGAAGCACTCTGGATACGAAGGGCTGGAACCATTCGCCAACTCGATCGCTTTCTGCCACGCGCGCGGCTCCTGCGACCAGGCAGGCACGCTCAATCGCTCGCCGTCATTGTACCGCCCGTACTTCCAGCGAAATCCGGACGCGTCCACCCGATGGATAAGTGCAGCCGCCTGGGCAAGACCGGTCACCCAGGCATCGGGATTTGTCGGCGAAAGCACAACGTGTCCCGGGACCTTCGTGACAAGCGTCGAGGGTACTCCGCACCGCTCGCCAGCCGGGTCCGCGGCCAGAAAGGTTGGAGTGGGCAAACTCGCTCGACGTGCGTGCTGTAGGCTTCCCGCCTCGCGAAGTGCCACGTCAGGCTCTCGCTTCACCCAGGATTGATCGGTGAAACGGCGCAGCACGACCTGACGCCTGCCGGTGTCCCCGTCGAGCTCAATCTGGTGCAGGAGGCAGGATGTCGCCGCGCGTATGCGAGTGATGCCTGTTATCCGTGCGCTTGTCGCGCCTTCGATCCACGCGCGCGTATCGTCGGACAGCAAGCTACCAGCTCAGCACGATCTTGCCGAAGGTACGATTCGACTCCATCAGCTCGTGCGCGTCGCGGATCTCGTAAAAGGGCATTACCCGATCGACTATCGGCTGCAAGCGACCCGAGTCGAAAAAGCCGACGATTCGATCCGAGAATTCCCGCGCCAACACTATTTTTTCCTCCAGTGGTCGCGCCCTCAGAGTGGTTCCGACTATCGTCGCGCGCTTTCTCAGCAAACTGCCCATATTGAGCGGCGTGGTGATTCCGGCGGTGAGGCCGATAACGACGATTCGCCCACGCAACGCAAGGACTCGGAGATTGCCCTCCAAATAATTGCCCCCGACGAGATCCATCACCGCATTGACACGTGGCCCGCCGAGCGCCGCTCCAACCTCCGCCGGCCAGTCGCCGCGTGACGAGTCGATTCCAATGTCGAGGCCGAGTGCCTTCGCCCGCTCCAGTTTGTCAGGGCTGCGGGACGTACCCACGACCTTCGCTCCCAACGTCCGCGCGATCTGGAGCCCGGCCGTGCCTACTCCGCTCCCGACTGCATGAATGAGGAGCACTTCGCCCGTCCGCAGGTACAGCCGATTGAAGAGTCCGTCGTAGGCTGTCAAAAACACTTCCGGGGATCGCGGCAGCGGTCTCGTACGACATCCCTGCTGGAATGGGCATCGCCTCACGCTCGTGCACGCAGAGGAATTCCGCATGGCCGGCGCCGCCGATGATCCCCATTACGCGATCGCCTTTTTTCCAGAGACTCGCGGGTGCGCCCAATGCGTCGACTTCGCCGGCGTACTCCATCCCCGCGATATCCGCCGCATAGCCTGGCGGAACCGGATAATTCCCCTCGCGCTGGAGCAGATCAGCCCGATTGAGCGCCGAAGCGCGCACTCGCACGCGGATCTGTCCCAGGCTGGGCTCGGGCATTGGTCGCTCCTGAATCTCGAGGACCTCTGGCCCACCCGGTCGCGTGATGATCACTGCTCTCATGCGGCGAATTCTAATTGTCTGGAAATAAAAAGGACCGACCCCGAGGGCCGGTCCTTTCACTAAGCAGTTACGTCCCGACCCAGTGAATTCCCTTAACGAACCTTGTTGCCGTTCGGGTCCCAAACCTCGACCGTTCCAAGATTCCTCGCGCGAATCGGCGCTTCGATCTTCGAAAGGTCCCCCGCAACAACCACGATGATGTTGTTCGGCGTTAGCCTGCTGGATGCGACTGTCCGCAAATCCGCAGGCGTGATTGCTGCCAGTCGCTCGCGGTAGCTCGTGTAGAAATCGAGTGGCAGCCCCCAGATGATCAGCTGCTGCATCCGACCCGCCAGTCCCTGAACTGTCTGCACCGCATTCGGAAAACTCGACACCAGATTGTTCACCATCCCGGTCAGCTCCGTCGTCGGAACATCCTCGGTCGAAATCCGCTTGTACTCGTTGACCGCTTCGACGAGCGCGGAATCGGTCGAGCTGGTGCGTACGTCGGAAGTGATCCGGAACGCGCCGGCACCGGGCCGGATATCGAGCCCGCTGAACGCGCCGTAGGTGTAACCGTGCTTCTCGCGGAGGTTCATGTTGATTCGCGAGCTGAAACCACCACCAAGCACATGATTCAGTGCAACCATGCTCAAATAATCAGCATCAGTCGCCCGAAATCCTGGCTGTCCAACAACGATCGACGATTGCACCGAGCCGGGGCGATCGACGAGAATCACCCGCGTTCCAGTGCTGGCGCGAATGGGATTCTCCACGGTGCTTCGCGTCACCGGACTCGAAGCCCACGCACCGTACGCCTGCTGCGCGATGTCCTGCGCCTCGGCGCGGTTGATATCGCCGACGAGTAGCAGCGTCGCCGCGGACGGTGAATACATGCTTCGATGCCAGTTGACGACATCGTCGCGCGTCAGCGGGCCCAGTGTCGACGGGGTTCCACTCGCCGGCCGCGAGAATGGCGCGGTGCTGTCGAACGCCGCGCGCACGAACGCGTCCGACGCCAGACCCGCTGTGCGGGCGTGGCTCTGCTGATACGCCGCCAGGATCTGATTCTTTACGCGTCCAACTTCGGATGCCGGGAAGCTTGGCGCGATCACCATCTTCGCCGCCAGCGATAGCGCCTGCGGAAATACGTTCTTGATGGCGACAACGTCGGAGATGGCGGCGTTGAAGTTCGCCGTCGTGAAATACTGAGCTCCGAGCGCGTCCATCGCGCGCGCAACTTCGGCTCCTGTCATGGTGCCGGTTCCTTCGGACAGGAGAGAACCAGTGAGACTTGCGAGCCCATTCTTCGCGGACGGCTCGCGCATGGCTCCCGCATCGAGAATCAAACGGCCTTCGACTTCGGGCAGAGTGTGCTTCTCGACCAGAATGACTTTGAGACCGTTGGGCAGCGCGAACTGCTCCACCGGCGGAAAGGCATAAGGACGGAGCGGACCCGGTGCCGGTGGCTGCGCCATCTGGGCGTTCGCGCTATTGGCAGTCACGACCACGGCAACAGCGAGGACGAGGCTCGTCAAACGAAAAGTATGGCGACGCATCACGGAGTCCCCGTCGACGAAGTTTGTGCGGTCTTCTTGACCGGCACATAGACCAGAATCACCCGGTTGGTAGAAACGAGGCGCTCCCGGGCCAGCGCGTTGATGTCGTTCAGCGTCACGCGATCGATGTCCGCGAGCACGGTGTTGACGTGATTTGGATCGTGGAAGAAGGTCCAACCCTCGGCGAGACGATCCGCGCGTCCGCCAAAGCCGCCGGTGGTCTGCAAACCATCGACAAAGCTGAAGCGTTGCGATGCGCGTGCGCGATCGAGCTCGGACTGTGTGAAGCTCGATGTTCCGGCCAACTCCGCCAGGAACGCTTTCTCCAGAGAATCGGGGCTGCTGCCCGGCTTGCCAGTCGCGATGAACGCCAGCATGTCGGCACCGTCGGCGAGGCCGAGGTTGAAGCCGCTCACCGATGTGGCGATCTCCTGACGACGCACCAGCGCTTCATCGAGGCGGGACGAGTTTCCGCCACCGATGATCTGACCGAGCAGAGATACTGCCTCGGCGCGTTCATCCTTTGCGGGGGGCATCCGGTAGGCGACGAAAATTCGCGGCGCCGGGGCCAGCGCATCCTGTACTACGATGCGCTGTTCCGTGCCCATATTCGCAGGCAGTCTCATACTCGCCAGCTTCGGCGCTACCGGCCCGCGAGGTATGGGCGCGAAATACTTCTGCACCATCGTCTTCGCCTGTGGGACATCGATGTCGCCGGCGATGACGAGCACTGCGTTATTTGGCGCGTAGTACGTCTTGAAGAAATTCTGCACGTCGGACACCGAGGCCGCGGTGAGGTCCGCCATCGATCCGAGCACCGAATGATGGTAGGGGTGTCCCTCAGGGAACATCGCCTCTCCCGCTTTCTCCAGCCACGTGCCGTAGGGCTGATTGTCGACGCTCTGGCGACGCTCGTTCTTCACAACCTCGCGCTGGTTATCGAGCTTCGCCTGCGTCAGAGTCTGGGTCAGTGTGCCCATGCGATCAGACTCGAGCCAGAGCGCCAGCTCCAGCTGATTCGAGGGTACCTGCTCGAAGTAATTGGTGCGATCCCAGCTGGTGGTACCGTTTATGTCGTTGCCCGCCCGTCCGCCAGCCGCCTCGAGCAACGCCCAGTGCTGGCCATCGGCGACGTTCTTCGAGCCCTTGAACATCATGTGCTCGAACAGGTGAGCGAAGCCGGTATGTCCCGGCTGCTCCATCTTCGATCCGACGTTATACCAGAGGAGCACCGCGGCCACGGGCGTCGAGTGATCGACGTGGTAGATCACGTTCAGCCCGTTGGCCAGCGTCTCCTTGATGTAGTCGACGCGCAGCTCGGGACTCTTGCCCGGCTGCGCCCTCTTTGCCTGGGCACCTGCGTTAGCGGCGGCAAGGCACAACAGAGAGACCGCGAAAAAGCGGAGTCTCATTCGACCTCCAAAGATTTTGATTTGCCGGGGGACGGGACGGGCGCCACCCAGGATGGTCGTCCAAGATAGGGCTGGCGGTTGCCCGACGAAAGAGTGTTTCTCGAAGCCCGGATTTCCCTAGTCCGTGAGAACGGCAACACTTGCCCTTGATCTGTTGCAGTACCCAGTGACCCTATTCGTATCTCAAGGACTGAATCGGATCCAGGTTCGCCGCCCGACGCGCGGGCCAAACACCAAAGAGTATCCCAACAAACCCCGAGAAAAAGAAAGCGAGCAGAATCGACGACGGGGCGACCGAAGTGTTGAAGTTCCCGAACTTCGCCAACGCCAATGCTCCCAGCCAGCCGAACATGATTCCGCCAACGCCGCCGAGCAGGCAAAGGACCACGGCCTCGATCAGGAACTGCAGCAGAATGTTCTTCGGTGTAGCGCCGAGCGCTTTGCGCACACCGATCTCGCGGGTTCGCTCGGTCACAGACACCAGCATGATGTTCATGATGCCGATGCCACCGACCAGAAGGCTGACGGCGGCGATTCCGGAGAGCAGGAAGGTGAAGATCTGCGTCGTTTCACCTAGCGTGTTGAGGAAGTCGGCCTGATTCCGGATCTGGAAATCGTCCGGGATGCCGACGCGCAGCCTGTGCTCGCGCCGCAGAATTCGCTGTATCTCCGCCATCGCTTGCGGAATTTCCGCTTCCGACGCCGCCAGCACTCCGATCTGACGGAGCCTGTCGTTTCCGAAAAGTCGGAACTGCGCCGTGGTAATCGGAACGAGAACCTGGTCATCGGGATTGCCGAAGCCCCCCGCATTCCCCTTGCTCGCCATTACGCCAATCACCTCAAACAGAAAACCGCCGATCCGCACGTTTTGACCGACCAGTGTTGCAGCCGGCACCCCGAGGTTGTCGGGAATCGCAGCCCCTAGCACTGCTACTCGCCGGCTCGCCTTGTCGTCACCCTCGGTGAACATCTTTCCGTTGGCGATCGTGTACTTCCGCACGTCGAGATAGTTCGCCGTGGTGCCGAGCACCGAAGTGTTGGTGTTCGTGTTCAGATACTGGACCTGCAGCTGCTTCTGCATTTCCGGCTCGACCGCGGCGACGGACGGTCCCGCCGAGGCGGCGAGAGCCTGCGCGTCCGCGACTTTCATGACCGCGCGATCGGAGCCGGAAGAAACGCCTCCCGGTGCGAAGATCTGTCCCGGCGAGACCGACAACAGTGTGGTGCCGAGCGCACTGATACGCGCATTCACCGACTCCTGCGCTCCGCGGCCAAGCGCTACCACTGCGATCACCGCGCCGACGCCGATCACCACGCCCAGCATCGTCAGAAATGAGCGCAGTTTGTTCGCTCTCAAAGCGCCGAGCGCAACTCCGATCGTTTCACCGAGAAGCATCCGATCCTCCTGTTACGACGCGCTCACGATCACGGCCCGCCTCTGCCACCACCGCCTCCGCCGCCGCCCGGACGGCCTCCCGCACCCCCGGCTCCGCCAGCCGCTGGCGTCTGCTGCTGTTGCAATCCACCGCCCGCACCCGCACGCACGCGCTGCTGCAGCTGATCACGCTGCGCCTGGAGCACCGCCGGTCCGAGTAGGGCTACCTGCTCACCCTGCTGCAGCCCGCTCACAACTTCGGTGTAATCGAAGTCGCTGACGCCGAGGCGGACTACCCGAGGAGTGTACTTATCTGCGGTCTTTACAAAGACTATCATCGGCCCGCCAGTTCCGCCGGCGCCCGCGCCGCCACCACCCGCGCCGCCAGCACCGCCCCCACCTCCACCACCCTGCCTGAACCCGCCACCGTTGCCCGAAGGCGTGCTCGACGCGCTGCCCTGGCCAAAGCGACGCCGGAACGCAGCGGTATCGGCACCTGCACCACCGCTACCGCCCGCGCCCCCGAATCGGCGGCGCGTCGTGTCGCCAGGCGTCGTCGACGAAGCAGTCCCCTGCCCAGCTCGCCCACCGCGTGCAGCCCGTGCCGAAGAAACGACCTTGCGAATCGAATCGGTCGCGATGCCCAGCACCGGAGCTACCGTCGCAGCGTCGCGAGAATTCCTCACCGCATCGCTCGGGATCGCCAGCACGTTGTCATGGCGGGTGACGTCCATCGTCACCTGTCCGTTCATTCCCGGCTTGAGCGCGCCATCGAAATTGCTGAGGCTGACCAGTACGGGAAACATCGTCACGCTCGATTGCACGACTGCTTCCGGCTCCACGCGCTCGACGATCCCGACGAAGCGGCGATTCGGAAACGCGTCGACGGTCACCGTGGCGGTCAGCGCCGGAGTAACACTGCCGATGTCGGTCTCGTTCACAAACGCGCGCATTCTCACCTTCGACAGATCCGCCATTTTCAGGATCGTCGTGCCGCCGCTCGCCGACGACGTCGCCGACGAAATGACCATTCCCTCCGAGACCGGCTTCTCGATAATCGTTCCATTCGACGGCGCGCGCACGGTAGCGTCCTCGAGACGAACCCGGGCTATGGAGAGATTCGTGCGTGCCTTGATAAGCGATGCGTCGGCGTTCGCGTAGTCGAGGTTCGCCTGATCCATCTCCTGCGCGGTAATGATCTTTTCCTTGTACAGCTCGGCGGATCGATTTCGCTGCGCGAGTGCGGTCGCTCTCTGCACCGTCGCCGAGCTCACGTCGGCGGCGCTTTGATCGTACTGGTTCTGCACGTCCCGCGGATCGATCTGCACCAGCAAATCGCCCGTCTTTACGTTCGATCCGATGTCGACCGGCATGCGCGTGATGGTGCCCGACGCCTTCGATTTGACTTCGATGATATCGACCGGCTCGACCGTACCGTTCGCCTGAACGCTCAGCACGATGCTGCGTCGCTCCACCGGCGCCGTCTCGATCGTGAGTGCCGTCGTCTGGGTTTTCTTGCACGCACCTGCGCCAACGACTATCAGCGCCGCGACGCCCAGCGAGTTGAGTAGCTGAGTGGGTGATGCGCTGCGACCAGCGAACGAGACTGTCATTGGCTTGCTTGGGAAGTTCGGTAAGAGTTGTTACTGAAGGTCACGTCCGATGAGCGCCTCCAGCTGCGCCCGTGCGATTCTGTAATCATATCTGGCCTGAATCAGCGCCTGCTCCGCCGTCGCCAGCGACGCCTGCGACGTAATCAGATCGAGCAGAGTCGAAGCGCCGATGTTGTAACGCTGCTGCTGAACGCGCACGTCTTCCTGCGCCGCGGCAACCGACGCCGCCTGCACCGCGACTCTCTGCGACGCGCTGCGCAGCGCGCCGATGTTCTGCGTCAACAGCTCGGTCGCGGCCAGTTGCTGGTCCCGCAGTGTCGCCTCGGCGTTTATCTGCGAGACCTTCGCGCGGACGACCTGTTCTTCGCGCTGGAAGTTGTTGAAGACCGGATACGAAAGCGAGAACGAGAGACGGCCGCTGTAGCTGAACGGATCGTCCCCGAGCCCGAACCTGGGGTCGGTGCCACTGCCGGAACGTGAATAGCTCGCGCTGAGCGATGGCAGATAAGTCGCCTTGGAAGCCTTTGTCTCTTCCTTCGCCGCGTCGACGTTCGCTTGCGCCTGCTGCACTGCGGGTCCGTTGAGAGCGAGCTTCGCCAACTCGGCACTGTCCGGAAGCGCTGCCATGTTTTCCTGCACCGATGTCGGATCCGCGGTCACCGGCACCGGCGACCCTACCAGTCGCGTCAGCGCCGCATCCGCCGATTCCTTGTTGTTCTGCGCAGTGATCAATGCCAGCTGCGCGTTACCAACCTGAATCACTCCACGAAGAGAATCCGATCTGGTTGCAACGCCGGCGCGGACCTTCGCCACCGATGTCTTGAACTGCTCCGATGCCTGCGCCATCTGCAGCCGAGCGGCATCCTCACTCTCAATGGCAGCCAGCACCGCGAAGTATTGCTGCTTTACGCCCAGTGCGACGTTGTACTTGACGGCGACGGTGTTGGCTTCGGCCGCCTGAATCTGCGATTTCGCGACGCGAAGGTCGTAGAGCTTTTGACCACCATCGAAGAGGGTCATGTTCAGCCCGAGACCCAGGGTGTTGGTCGGCTTCTGCGCAACTGCGACCAGCTCTCCGTTTTGGTTGAGGCGGGCTGTATTTCCTCCCAATTGGATTACATGACCCGCGCTCAGACTCGCGCTCGGCAGTATCGCACCGATCGCCGAAGTCTTCGCGGCCTTGCTGGTGCGCTCGGTGCCTGCGGCCTGAATTGCTTGGGGCGAGTTCCTTTGGGCGAGCGAAATCGCCTCGTCGAGCGAGATCTTCCGCGCGCTATCAGGAGCGCGGGTAAGACCCGGCTGCAAACCCTGGTTGATGACCTGCGCGCCCAGATTCTGGGTCGCCAGGGCAAAGAATGAAATTGCTGTGGCCGCGAGCACTCTCAGCGGCGCCGCGCTTCTCAACGACATATGACCGAGTACGGGAATCGGTGAATACAAAAGGCCGCACGGAACAAGCGGCCCTTCAATAACTACGCCCGACTCGTCAGTTATGCTGACTCCATGCCGTTAAGATCGCTGGGAGGCAAGCATCCGCTGCTTGAGGACGGAGAGACGCTTACGGACCGAGCCGTCCATCACCGTGTCGCCGACCCTTACGATCAATCCACCCAGGATGGCGGGGTTTGCTGAAATGTGCGGGACCACCCGCTTGCCGAGGAGCCTCGAGAGCTGCCGGGCCATAGCGTCCCTTTCCGGCTCGCTGGGCTCGCGGGCCACCGTAACGTTCGCGTGCAACCGGTTTTCGGACTCGTCGATGAGCGCCTGGTACTCCGTGGCAATCGCCGGGATAAGCATCTGCCGACGCTTCTGGATCACGGTTTCGATGTAGCGCAGAAAGAGTCGCGGGACTTTTTTCCCGAGTGCTTTCTCCAGGATCTCGATCTTCTGCGAGGCCGCCAGCTTCGGAGATGCCAGAAAACTGCGCAGCGTTTTATCCTCGTGCATCGCGGATGCGATCGCGCCGAGGATCTCACCCCACTGCTCGACGTCGCCGCTCTTCTTCGCCAGCGTCAGCAATGCCTCGGCGTAGTTGCGGCCGATCGTCGACTCGTTCATCCGCGGCTCGTCTTCGTTACCGGTATCGAAGACAGGAAGCTCTCGACGATTTGCCGGTTGGATTGATCGTCGAGGTTCTTCTCGATGACCTTGCTGGCGCCGGCGATGGCGAGATCAATTGCCTCACGGCGCATATCGGCGATGGCGCGCTCCTTCTCCTGCTCGATCTCGCGGCGAGCGCGCTCCAGCATCTGCTGCTGCTGCTGGTGCGTCTCCTCCATCATCTGGACTCGCAGCTTCTCGCCTATCTGACGGCCTTCGACGATGATCTTCTGCGCCTCGTTGCGTGCCGCTTCGACCTGCTGCTGCTGCTCGGCGAGCGCACGGGCCGCGGCTTCGCGATCCCGCTTCGCTCCTTCGATTGCTTCCTCGAGAGCCTTCTCTCGGGCTTCCACGGCTGCCGTGATCTTGGGGAAGACCAGCTTGCCGAGAATGATGAAAAGGAAGACGAACGTCACGAGCGTCCAGAACATCAGCCCGCCGTTGGGCGAGAGCAGATCGCCGGAATTGGCGGATTCCTCGGGCGCCACCTGTGCTGTCTGGAGAAGTGCGAAAATGAGATTGGTCATGTTTGCGTAGCGATAAAGGCGGTTACCCGCCGTCAGTTGCGCTGGAAAACTCCGGATCATGGATCGCCTCCATATACAGAGGCGATCCATGCCCGAAAACGTCTAGAACTTGAACTTACCCTGAATCAGGAACGAGATAACCACTGCGAACAGAGCTACTCCCTCGATGAGCGCCGCAAAGATGATGGCGCCCGTCTGAATGCGCGCAGCCATCTCCGGCTGGCGAGCCATGCCGTCCATCGCCTGGCCGGCGAGGCGGCCGATACCAATGCCCGCGCCGATCACGGCGAGACCAGCGCCGATTCCGGCGCCGAGCATGCCCCACGCACCGGTGTACTCGCGGGTGAACGTTGCTGCAGCCTGAAGCAGCGGGAACATAGCAACCATTTTCTTACCCTAGTCCTTTCAATGATCGTGATTTGTCATGCTCGCGATCACGACATCGCTTCCCGTCAGCGGGCCGTAAAGCCCAACGGAATTCTCCAGCCGCTCGGCCGGATACCTGCGCGGAGGTGAGCAACCTCCGCGTTAGTGCCCACCTTCGCGAATCAGTCCAATGAATACCGAGGACAGCAACGTGAAGATGAACGCCTGCAAAAACGCCACGAACAGCTCGAGCAGTGAGATACCGAGTGCCATCGCGATCGGTATCGGCACCAGAATCCAGGTGGCAAACGTGAATATGAGGCTGATGAGAGCGAGTAGGACCACGTGACCGGAGATCATGTTT
>JBJMOT010000088.1:0-12349 GCA_045803585.1 Gemmatimonadaceae bacterium | reverse complement strand
TTGTCGAGAATTGGTTCGAGGAACTGAAAACGAAAAGGGAGATAGCTAGCCCCCGCAATTAACCTCACTCGCGTTGGCGATCATGTTCCGGTAGTTGTCCGGATCGAGATGCGTTCCTGCTGCCTCGAAGTACTTCTCCCAGAAATCGCGGATTGCTGCACCGCGCGCGCTACTGACATCCGCGCCGGCCACCACCACGCATACATCGCGCAGTTGCGGGATCCTTTGCGCCGCTGAGAGATGCTTGATCCAGGCGTCGGTCGGTATCTCGCTGCGTGTCGTCATGGTGACGTCGGCCGTCTCGTTGATCATGTCCGACAGCAACAACAACGTCCGGCGAGTGTTGGGCGATGGCCTCGAGTAATCGGCGGCACGGACCAGGGTGCCGAAGATGTCGGTGTTTCTGATTTCCTTTGCGCGCGTAGTGTCGAAAAGTATCTGGGCCTGCATCCGCGCAATCGCCTTGAAATCGTCGAGCCGTCTCAGCTCGGACGGTCCGACCTTACCCGGCGTCCGGGGCGCGCGAGTGCTGTCTGACCATTGCCGCGCAGGGAGCTTGCCGCCCTGGTACATCTCGACCAGGGTGAGCCGGTCGCCGACCTCGAGGTTGTCGATCAGCCTGTTGAGGAGCTGCTTCGATTCGGCTAGCTCAGTCGGCGTGCGGCTACCGGAAATGTCGACCCCTACTATATAACTGCGGCTTTGATGGGGGAGCGCGCTCCCGTCGACGGAAGCGCAGCCCAACACGGCGGTCAACAGCAAGGCTGCGTGAGATTGTTTTCCTCCGAGCGCCACGCTCAAGAGATAGGCCGGACGAAGTTTCATGACGACCTCGCGGTTGACAGCTGCTCGATGCCGGCGGACGAATAGCCTACAACCCGCGCATACTCGAGCCGGAGATTCTCCAGCTCGCGAGTAAGCTGATCGAATTCGACGGGCGGCTGGAATTCCACGCTTTCGTCGAGCTCGGGCAGGGGGATGAGAAACGGCTCCTGGAAAGCGAGAATGCTCGCCGGATCGATCCTTCTCAACCGTGCGTTCTCCCCACGAAAGATCGGGATCACGCTCTGCAGACGCTCCTGCTTGCCGCGCCAATCACGCAGTGGATTCGATCTTACCAGATGATTGATGCGGCCGGCTTCAGTGTTCGCGCCGTTCTGCGCATCCTGCGCCGCGTGTTTGAGCTTCAGCGCGTCGGCGTCGAGGCGACGGATTCTGCTTCGCATCAATCCAAGAATCGGATGCTCCCCGCGTTTGTCGGAAAGCTCCTCCTGCTTGTAAACGAACCCCAGAGTCATGGCCGCGAGCACCAACCCGAGATTCAGCCAGAGAATCGCCCGGTTGATTCGCTGCACGGTGATAGCGTAAGCAGCGTCGTCGGTGTGCTGCTGGAGAGTGCGCGACGCTTCGAGCTCGCGCTGGGTGGTGGCGGCCGTCTTGGTGAGATCCGTCCCCGCAGCGGCTTGCGCCACACGCGCCTGCTGCAGCGAGAGGCTATCGGCGTGAACGCGATCGGCCGCGGTCTGGGCGATCTGTCCGCGCGCGGAGAAGAGGAAGGTCAGCACGAATGCGATTCCCGCTGCTGCGGCAACGAAGACGAAAAGATTCTGACGGCGGTTGCTGCGGATGCTGGTCGATGCCAGTGGTGATTCTTTGGCGCTGAATGCAACTATGGATCGGGCCGATGAGCCGGCGGTCTTTCCGAGCAGCACGAGTATCACGACGGCGACGAGCGCGACGACGAAAGCCTCGAAGTGCAGCAGCATGTCCTGGAACACTACCAGCGGACCGGCGAGCCAGGTGTTGCTTTCCGCTGCTTCGCCGAGGCTTTGCGCGAGCTGCATCAGCGTCGAGTCCATCGGCAGAAGGAGGCGGAACACGGGGAAGTTCGCGGTGAGCTCGGCGGCGGCGAGGATGCCTGCGAAAATCCAGAATCCCGCGCGGCTCTTGAAGATCTTATCGTAGCCGACGCGTGATTTGTCCGCTTCGCCCAGCAGGTGCGCACTCTCGATCTCATGCTCAGCCGCTCGGCGTTGCTGGTTGTTCGATTCGAGGGCGTACACCGTGGCGCGGAGTGATGTGATCTGCCCGCTCATCGCGCCGCTCGCGGATTGAATGGCGTCCTGCATTTTGATGGTGACGCGATCTCTCCACTGGCGGTACAGCTCGAGGCAACGCATGGCCAAGACCTGCTCCGGCTCGACGGGCCCATCGCGTTTGACGTCGTGACGCGGCAGACCCTTCTCTGCCCAGTCAGAAGCCAGACGTGATGCTTCGTGCTCGATCACGGCGAGCTCGCGATTGAACCAGAAGTTGGTATTCCTGGTGATCGCGTAGACGCCGTTGCCGGCGGGATCTTCGTTGGAGTTGCGTGGCCAGGGGAACAACGATCGCAAACGTCGCCCGAACGTCCGGGTGTTTTGCCATGCGGTCGACAGCGCGCTTGCACCCGAGGGCGGGGGGTAAGCGTAAATGCGATTCGTCGGGTGCGTGGGTGCGGACGTGCCGTTGCCGTTTCCGTTGCGCGAAGCGCTCAGACCATCGACGGGGTCGAGTCTTCCTATCGGAGGTGAAATCTTCTCCACGATGCCTCTCCATCTATGAGGGACGGGTGTGCGCCCTCTAGTCCCGGAAGCTTGAAAGGATCCGGGTTCTGACGGCTATACCCCATTCCGCCAATACCGTACCGGAAGCTCTACTGTACAAGTAAACATTTGTTGCGGGGCCGACTATAGGGACAGCCCCTTTTGAGTATTACGCGAATACCCTAGCTATGGTTTTGAGTAAGCAAGGACCGATTCCGCTTCCCGCACTTACCGGACGAACAAATCGATCACCCGCTGAAGCGGAGGTTGCGGTCCGTCGCTGTTGAAGAGAAACGCGAATACCATCCGCTGTTTGGGATAAAGAACGAGCAGCGCAGTCCCACCGTCTGAGCCGCCGCTGTGTCGGACGACCTGGCGCCCCGCCGAGTCGGTGGCGACGGACCAGCCAATGCCGTATCCAGTCGGTTTGCCATCGGTGGTGTGCTGCGATGTCCACAACAAATCCAGCGTCGCCGGCTTCACTATTTTGCCGGTGATCATCGCGTCGCCGAACAGTGCGAGGTCCGGGGTAGTCGACAAATATCCGCCACCCGCCCACTTGTTACTCTGGTCGACGTATGGCGCGTTCACCGTCGGGCTGACCGAATCGGCGCGAGTGTAGAATCTCGCGCGATTGGGAATCAGCGAATCGGGAAACTCGGCGATGGTGTTGCGCATTCCGGCCGGGTCGAGCACGCGTCGCTGCATGAATGCGAGGAAAGGCTCGCCGGCCGCGCCTTCGACGACGGCGCTGACCAGAACGAATCCATACGTTGAATACGAGTAGCGATCACCGGGGCGAAACAACAGGCTGTCATTGCTGAACATCGTGAGCGACTCGGTGACATCCTTGTAGTGACGCGCGCTCAGGAACTCCTCGTTTGCATAGTGACGGATGCCCGCCAGGTGGCCCGCGACCTGTCGCGTGCTGATCGGGTACGCCTTCACTGGAAACGACGGGGCGTACTTTTGCACCGGTGCATCGAGGTCGAGCTTTCCGCTCTCCACCAGCAATCCGACCGCAGTGGCGGTCAAGGATTTGGAGACGCTGCCGATTCGAAATTTTGTGGAGGTCGTGACGGGCACGCGGTTTTCGACGTCGGCGAGACCGAGACCTTCGCTCCAGACGATTCGTCCGCCGCGCATCACGGTAACGGATGCGCCTGGCGTGCCCGCTCGAGTCATTCCACGCAGCATTATCGCGCGTCCACTGTCGATCGCGACGCGATCCGGGATCGACGTCTGACCGACAGCGTGCGCCGGAACTGCCTGTGACCGGCCTGGCGTCGGGCAAAGTAAAATCCAGAATGAGATGCTCGCGAGGCGAAACAGCATTGGTGACCGGAACACGTAATCCCCCACGGTTTTATTTCTTTCTGAGGTCCATCACCCAGATATCTGCTTCGTGCCTGCCGAGGGTGAAGAAGATGGTTTTGCCGTCGGTAGAAAAGAACGGATTGAAGGGCCGTTTATCGGGATCGTCGAAGCGAACCAGAATTGATTGCTCGCGGCCATCGAGCGATGACTCGGCGATGTTGCGATCTCCGTTGGGAGCGATGACGCGAAAGTAAAGTTTCCTGGCGTCCGCGCTCCAGCCCTCGATTGCGACGAGCTGACCCAGCGAAGCGGCTACCGGGATGGTCTGTACCGCTCCACCAGCAACCGGAATGATCCGCAACGGCGCCTGGTACGGAATCCCCGGCGTATTGGTGGCAGTCACGGTATAGGCGATGTACTTCCCGTCCGGCGACCAACGCGCGAGGCTTCCACCGCCAGTGGTGAGTCGCCGCACCGCGCTGTCCGTTTCTGCCTTACCACTTCCCGCATCCCGCGTCCCGCTTCCCGCGACATAGATCTCGATCTGTCCGCTGCGATCGGAATCGAAAGCAATCTGATTTCCGTCCGGAGAGAACGTGCCGGAGTATTCGTGCGCGGGGCCGGATGCAATCACTCTCTCGGCCGATCCGTCGGCGGAGACGATGTATGAATCACGATTTCCGCTGCGCCAGGAATGAAACGCGATCCATTTGCCGTCCGGCGACCACGATGGTCGAAAGTCGTCGGCGGTATCGCGCGTAAGCTGCTGCAATCCCGTTCCGTCAATCCTCATTTTATAGATATCCATGTTGCCGGATCGATCGGAATCGAACGCGAGCCACTGGCCATCTGGACTTAGTCTCACCACCTCGATGCTCTCGGTGGTGGACATTATGGGATGCGCAGCGGAGACCGACACTGGACCCGAGCGCGGAAATGGCAGCGACCATATACCTACGTTCGTTGTCCAGGCTGAGTAGGCTATCCGGCCATCAGCCGTCGCGGCGATTCCGTGAATCTTTAAACCCGAAGTCAACCGCTGGGCGGCGTCATCCGCTTTGGTACCGCTCAGGCCCTGATGGTAAAGGTCTCTCCCGCCGCGCGCGTTGGAGATGTAGAAGATTCCGTTGCCGTCACCCGACCAGACCGGGCTGACGCTTTGATGCAGCGAATCCGTGAGCAGAGTCAGTCCCTTGCCATCCCTCTCCGCGGTCCAAACAGTCGACGGTGCGATGTTTCCAAACTGAACACCGGAGTAGACGTACAAAAGATTCCCTTCCACCCAGGCGAGTCGGTCATCAGTGGGTGACCATGCGATTGCGTTCGGCTCGTTGGCGTCGCGAATCTTGTGCGCCTCACTGCCGTCAGCGTTCGCTATCCAGATCGAGCCAAATCCGCCGATGGCGCGCACCTGAGCGTAGGCGAGCGATTTTCCGTCGTGCGACCACACCGGACTGGCTGAGTACTGATTCTCGGGATTTGGTATCAGCCGTTGGGGCGTTCCACCCAACACCGGCACGACGGCGATTCCCGCGCTGTCGACGTACACCAGCTTCGAGCCATCGGGCGACCACTGCGGTGCGAGACCATTGGCGAGGCGAATTGCGTCTCCGCCATTGATCTGCCTCACCATGATGCTCGTCCTGCCGGGCTGGCCCGCTGCGTACGCCAGCATTTTCCCGTCTGGCGAGAAGGCGGGCGTGATCTCCAGTCCCGCCTCGTTGGTGATCTGCCTGGTGGTGGCGATCTCGAACTCCGGCGTCCCGCCGGTGAGGTAACGGCTGGCGATCAGGCTGGCGACGAGTATCGCCGCCGCAATCCCCGTTAGCGCGACGACCTTTGCGCGCTTGTTTGGCCCCGGCGTCGCCATCGATGGATTCGTCGGTGTGGGAATGGCGTCGACAAGGACAGTCGGCCTCCCGGCGTGTGTTCCCGTCAACGCTTGCGCCGAGACCGTTGATGTCGGCGTCGGCGTTCCGCTGCTTGGCGTGGTCAGCGATTCCAGCTCGTCGCCGAATTCCCGCGCGGTCTGGAATCTGTTCTTTGGTTGTTTTTCCAGGCAGCGCATGATCGCCGCGGCCAGCGACGGCGGAAGGTCCGGCTTGTACTTGGTAATCGGCGGGGCAAGCTCGGCGACGTGCGCCGTCAGCACCTGCTGCGGAGTCGTTCCGAAAAATGGAGTCATGCCCGCCAGCAGCTCGTAACCGACAACGCCGAGTGAGTAGATGTCCGCGCGCTGGTCGGTAGTCGGATCGCCGAGCGCCTGCTCGGGGGACATGTAGGTTGGCGTGCCGATAGCGATGCCGGCGGAGGTCATGCCGGTCTCGTCGTGGGCGGCACTAACCGCTTTGGCGATTCCGAAATCCGTGACGACAGCGTGATTGCCGGAGAGAAGAATATTTTCCGGCTTGATGTCGCGATGCACCACGCCCTGCCGGTGTGCATAGTCGATGGCGTCGGCAACGTCGTGAAGAATCCTGACAGTCTCAGCGACGGTCAGCTCACCGGATCTCTGCAATCGAGCGCGCAGCGTCTCTCCTTCGACGCGTGGCATCGCATAATAAAGCAGATCGTCTTTCGAGCCGGCAAAGAGGAGCGGCACGATGTGCGGATGCTGCAGTCGCGCGGCCAGCTGGATCTCGCGGCGGAAGCGACCGATGTTGAGTCCGGCACCCAGCTCCGGAGGCAGAACTTTGACGACGACATCGCGGCCGAGCGCGACTTCGCGGACGACGAAGACGCGCGCCATCCCGCCACCGAGATCGTCGATGACTTCGTAGCCATCGCCAAGGGCGCGCTGCAGGCGCGTGGCGAGATCTCCTACGGGACGATCGTTCAGTGGGGCTCCGCGTGGATTTGAACGCGGTATAAGATAGCGCGCGGAGGGCGGGATAGCCCTCGGTCAGCTCTTCAGACCTGCGGACTGCAGACTCTCGTCGAGCAACGTCATGAGTTTTTCAAAGCCTCGTTCCGCATTCTCCGGATCGTAAACGCGCCCGCCCGGAATCATCCAGCCGTGTTTGGCGTCGTACATCTCACTCTGATAATCGCCGTCCCAGGAACGCAGGGCCCACTCAAGTTTTTCGATCGCTTCGGAGGGCATGCCCTGGTCATTGACCGCATGGCCGAAGTAGAGACGCGCTTTCACGCGCGGGAGGACGAGGTGTGGGCTATCTATGGTATCGGTGAACAGGCCACCGCCGTGGAATGAAGCTGCGGCCGCGATTCGATCGGGACGCGCGGCGGCCACGAGCATCGCGAATTTTCCGGCGAAGCAGAAGCCGACCACACCCATCGGTCCGCTGCCGACGAACGGCTGAGACGCCAGGTAGTCGACATACGCCATTCCGTCACGCTCCATTGCGTCGGGCGTCATCGGACCTTTGAGCTCGGCGAAACGCTCTCGTGTCTGTTCACTTGAGAAGTCCGGCTCGAACGGAAAGACCGGAATTTTGGAAACGCGGTAGAAGATGTTCGGAGCTAGCACGACATAGCCGTGCTCAGCTATCCGTTTGGACTGCTCAGCAAACGCGGGGCGAAAACCGAGACCGTCGGTCAGGTTGATTATGGCAGGGAGAGGATCTTTGGACTCCGGGCGGACGAGCAGGGCTTCGGTCGTCCCGTCGCCTGCCCGCATTTCGAGCTTTTCTTCGATCATGTGAGGCACCTGAAAGAGTGGCACGTGTTTACTCGCAAATATCCTGCTTGGGTCGAGGACCGATGGCCTTCCGTTGACGCTCCCTTTCGCAGTAGAATCAGGGAAGCGGGGAGGGTACGACTCGTGACCAATTCCATCAGGAATATCAGGACCATCGCGCTCGTCGGACAGGCGGGCAGCGGCAAGACCAGTTTGGCTGAAGCACTGCTCGCCAAAGCTGGAGCGGTCGGGACCGGAGGCAGCGTCGAACGAGGCACCACGGCCTGCGATTACACACCGCTGGAAAAGCAGCTTCGCCATTCCTTAAAGCTTGGAGTGGCAACCTTTGACGCCCGCGTGGACGACGAATCGGCGCGCATTCATCTGCTCGACACCCCGGGCTATCCGGACTTCGTCGGGAACGCGCTGCCCGCACTCGCCGCGGTGGAGACGGCGGCGATCGTCGTCAACGCGCAGAACGGGATCGAGATGATGACCGCGCGATTCATGCAGCAGGCGCAGAAGCGTGGACTCGACCGGATGATCATCGTCAACAGGATCGACTGCGAGAATGTCGATTGCGCGGATTTGGTCGATCGCATCCAGCAGGCGTTCGGAAAGGAATGTCTGCCGCTTAATCTTCCGGCCGGCAATCGCGCCAGGGTCTCCGATTGTTTCTTCACGCCGTGCGGAGAGGCCGACTTCTCGTCGGTGGAGGATGCGCACCGCAGACTCGTCGAGCAGGTGGTGGAGGTCGACGAGATGCTGATGGAGAAGTATCTGGAAAAGGGTGAGGTGACACCCGCGGAACTACACGAGCCCCTCGAGCGAGCACTGCGCGAGGGGCATTTGATTCCGGTGGTCTTCACGTCGGCGAAGACCGGCGCGGGGATCGCCGAGCTGCTCGCAGTGATGGTGAAGCTGCTGGCGAATCCGACGGAGGGAAATGCTCCGGTGTACATGCGGGAAGCAGGAAGCGGGATGGGGGAGGCGGGAGGCGGGAGGCGGGAGGAGCTAACTGCGGTTCCGGATATCGCCAGGCACGCTCTGGCGCATGTGTTCAAGATCGAGACAGATCCTTATATCGGGCGCATCGCTGTGTGTCGCGTGCATCAAGGGCGGCTGACTCCCAACATGCAGTTATACGTTGGGGATAGTCGGAAACCCATCCGACCCTCACATCTCTATTTCCTGCGCGGAAAAACGCAGACGGAGGCGAGCGAGGCGCTGCCGGGCGACATCGTCGCCATCGCCCGGGTCGAAGAGATCCAGTTCGACAGCATTCTGCACGATTCCGCGGAGGACGCGCATCTGCACGCACGTCCCCTGGAGCTGCCGACACCGGTGTTCGGGCTGGCGGTGACACCGAAAAATCGACGGGATGAGCAGAAAGTTGCCGACGTGTTGCACAAGATCGCGGCCGAGGATCCTTGTTTCAGAATCGAGCACAACGCGCAGACGAACGAGACAGTGATGCGTGGGCTGGGCGACATGCACGTCAAGGTGATTCTCGACAAGATGGCAACACAGTACAAACTGGAATTAGACACCAAGCCACCGAGCATCGCATTCCGCGAGACCATAGTGGCGAAGGCGGAGGGCCACAACCGTCACAAGAAACAAACCGGCGGTGCGGGACAGTTCGGCGAAGTTTATCTAAGAGTCGAGCCGCTGCCGCGCGGCAAAGGATTCGAGTTCGTCGATGCGGTGAAGGGAGGGACGATCCCGCGTCAGTTCATTCCGTCGGTGGAGAAAGGTGTGAGGCGGGTGCTGGAGGATGGTTTCGTCGCCGGCTTCCCGCTGCAGGATGTGCGCGTGACTGTCTATGATGGGAAGACGCATCCGGTGGACTCGAAGGACGTCGCCTTCATGTCTGCGGGACGCAAGGCATTTCTCGATGCGCTGGCGAAGGCTCGGCCGATCGTGCTCGAGCCGATCGTGAATGTCGACATCGTCGCTCCCGAGGAGAAGATGGGCGACATCGCGGGCGAGCTGTCGGGGCACCGCGGTTCGATACGAGGTTCGGACACACCCCGCGCGGGGCTGGTCCAGATCAGCGCGCAGGCGCCGTTGTCGGAGCTCGAGCAATTTCCGTTGAGGCTCAAGTCGATTACAGCGGGTCGGGGCTCGTACAATTTTGAGTTCAGTCACTACGAGCCGGCGCCGTTGCAGCTGCAGCAGAAGCTTCAGTCGGAACACAGACCCCGGGCCGAAGCCGATTAAAGGCCACATACGACCACCTGCTCGAGGCCGTGGGCGGGTCGGCTCGAGGCCGCGGGCGAAAACTGCACGATCGCGCGGCTCGCTGAATCGTGCGTGGCGATGTAAAATCGGGAAGACGAACACCTAAACGGGGAAAAATGATCAAGCTGCGTACGATGGCGCGGGCGACGCTATTCGCTCTGGCGCCTTTGATTCTTGCTTCATGCGGGGGAAGCGATTCGCCGACTGGGCCTTCGGGCCCGGTGTGGACGACAGTTGCCAGTGGAACGACTCAGGCGCTCAATGGCGTCGCCGGCACAGCGGCGTCCGACGTATGGGCGGTCGGCACTGGCGGCACGATCCTCCACTACAATGGAAGCGGGTGGGCGCCTGCATCGAGCGGCACGACGAACGCTCTGTTCGGAGTGTGGGCAGCGTCGAGCGCGGACGCGTGGGCGGTCGGTCAGAACGCGACGCTCCTCCACTACAATGGGACGAATTGGTCGACTGCGACCTGGCCGGGAGCAGCGAGTCAGATCGTTAATGGTGTCTGGGGTACCGGGCCCGCCGACGTCTGGGCGGTCGGCAGTAACGGATTGATCCTCCATTACAATGGCACCGCATGGTCCGCGGTGACGAGCGGAGTGACTTCGTTCCTGTTCGGCGTGTGGGGCAAATCCTCATCCGACGTCTGGGCTGTTGGATACGATTCCAACGCTGGCCAGTCGACGATCCTGCACTACGACGGGACGAGCTGGCGACCCAGCCCGACTACGTCCACCCAGATTCTTACCGCTGTGTGGGGCAGCTCGAGCACAGATGTCTGGGCAGTCGGCTCGTCGGGCGCGGCACTGCACTACACTGGGACGAACTGGGCGAGTGCAGTGAGCGGAACGGTGCAGGATTTCTATGGAGTATGGGGAACGTCCGCCTCGAACGTTTTGGCGGTAGGGAGCAACGGGGCGGTGGCACAGTACAACGGGACGAGCTGGTCGTACGCGCCGAGTGGAAATGTGTTTCGCTACGGGGTATGGGGAAGCGCGGCGGATAATGTCTGGGTCGTCGGCGCGGCGGGAGCCATCTTCCACTTTTCCGCGCCGTGATGGCGAGTTCGAGGACCGAGGGCCCAGGACCAAGTGCATCGAGAATCACGGATTAATTGATGATCAAGGACAACCAACCGGTCCTCAATTATTCTCGATTCTCAATTAATTCGCGGTCATAGATGCCGTTGGCCCTTGGACCTCGGTCAGCCTCCGCAGTCGTCACCGCCTCGCTATTGGCGGGTTGCGCGACCGCGTCACGCACTCCCGCGCCATTGCCTCGCAGGAGTGATGTGATCGTGGTACCGCACTCTCCATGGACGTTTGGCACTGTCGCGGGTCAGACCGTGCAGCTGTTCACCTTGAAAAACGCGAAGGGCATCGAGGTCCAGGTCACCAATTATGGTGGGATCATCACCTCGATTAAAACGCCCGATCGCGCGGGGCGGCTCGCCGACATCGTACTCGGCTATGACAGTCTCGCGGGATATTTGAGAGATTCTCCGTACTTCGGTGCCATCGTAGGTCGCTATGCGAACCGCATCGCCCGCGGAAAGTTTACACTCGACGGAAAGACGTACACTCTCGCCGTCAACAACGGCCCCAACAGTCTGCACGGTGGAGTGCGCGGCTTTGACAAAGTCGTTTGGACGGCCGAGGCACTCAAGGATCACGACGGTCAGGATAATCTCGTTCTCAGGTATACGAGCCCGGACGGAGAGGAAGGCTATCCAGGGACGGTTCACGTCCAAGTCGTTTATACGTTAACGGACGACGCATTGATGGTCGTGTACGAGGCAACGACTGACAAAGCCACTCCGATCAATCTGAGTCAGCACACATACTGGAACCTCGCCGGCGATGCGCAGCGCGACGTACTCGGCCACATCGTCACCATCAATGCTGATTCGATCACGCCGGTCGATTCGACTTTGATTCCGACCGGAGAAATTGCGCCCGTTGAGGGAACGCCGTTCGATTTTCGAGCGCCGACCGCGATTGGCGCGCGCGTCGATCAGCGACAGAACACGCAAATTCGTTACGGGAATGGCTACGATCACAACTTCGTGCTGAAGCGTAAGGGGGTGCCTTCAGACACACTGAGGCTCGCGGCCCAGGTCGTCGAGCCTTACAGCGGTCGCCTGCTTGTCGTTTCAACCACTGAGCCCGGGCTGCAGTTCTATTCGGGCAATTTCCTCGACGGCAGCATCACCGGCAAAGACGGGGCTGTCTATCATTTTCGATATGGGATGGCGCTCGAGACACAGCATTATCCCGATTCGCCGAATCACCCGAACTTCCCGTCGACGATACTTCGGCCGGGGCAGGAGTATAGATCGATTACGGTATACATGTTTGGAGTGGCTCCCTGAACTGCAACTGCCACTTACGACTACGGGCTCGAGGCGGTGAGCGGGTCGGCCGGCGGCTCCGGGCGAGTTGAGTCAGACAATGGGCTCAATGCTTCGATACCGCATCGCAGCAGTCTTTCTTCTTCTTCCGCTGTTCGGCGCGGGCGCGCAGAACGGTGCACGATGGACTCCGCAACACGCGCGGGCGTGGGC
>JBJMOT010000087.1:0-6326 GCA_045803585.1 Gemmatimonadaceae bacterium | reverse complement strand
CAGGTCTTCGTCGTAGACGGCGGAATGGTGATGTAGGCGAGCCTCACCTTACAGACTCTAACTTTGTACGGCGCTATAGCTTAGGTATATTACCGGGTACTCCCACAACACGAGGAAATCCATCAAATGGCCGACAATTCCGACAAGGTCAAAGACATCATCGAGAAAGAGCTCGGTGTGGAGCGGGAAAAGCTGACCAACGAAGCGAGCTTTATTGAAGATCTCGGTGCCGACAGCCTGGACATCGTCGAGCTCGTGATGGAGTTCGAGAAAGAGTTCAACATCGACATTCCTGATGAGGACGCCGAGAAGCTGCGCACCGTCGGTGACGCGCTCGGTTATCTGAACCAGAAGGTCGGAGCTTAATGAAACGAAGAGTCGTCGTCACTGGCATGGGGGCCATAACCCCTGTCGGTAACGATGTGGCGACGACCTGGCGATCCCTGATCGAAGGGAAGTCGGGAACGGCACCCATCACCAAGTTCGACGCATCCAAGTTCCCGGTTAGGTTCGCGGCGGAGGTGAAGGGATTTGATCCGCTCAATTACATGGAGCGGAAGGAAGCCAAACGCGCTGACCAGTACACCCAGTACGCGGTCGCTGGCGCCCGACAGGCAATGACCGACGCGGGACTCGCCGATGGCCGAAACGGAATGGATCCGGATCGCATCGGTGTCATCGTCGGTAGCGGGATTGGCGGCCTCAAAAGTTTCGAGGAGCAGCACGACGTATATCGGGAACGGGGCGTCGGCAAGATTTCGCCTTTCTTCATCCCAATGTTCATCGCCGACATCGCCGCCGGCATCGTCTCGATGCAATGGAACGCCAAGGGTCCAAACTACGCTACGGTATCAGCTTGCGCGACCAGCGCTCATGCGATAGGTGATGCGTACCGAACCATCCAGTACGGCGATGCTGACATCATGATCACCGGCGGAGCGGAAGCCACTGTGACGCCGATGGCGATCGGTGGATTCGCCAATATGAAGGCATTGTCCGAGCGCAATGACTCGCCGGAAACTGCTTCGCGGCCGTTCGACAAAACCCGCGATGGATTTGTTATGGGCGAAGGCGCCGGCATCCTGATCCTCGAGGAGCTGGAGCACGCGCTCAACCGCGGCGCCAAGATCTACGCCGAGATAGTTGGTTATGGAGCGACCGGCGATGCTTACCACCTGACGGCACCAGCGCCCGACGGCGAAGGCGCGCAGCGAGCTATGAAGCGCGCCCTCAAGGATGCCGGTCTCGAGCCGAAGGATATCCAGTACATCAACGCCCACGGTACCTCGACGCCGGCCAATGACTTCAATGAGACGCGGGCCATCAAAGCTGTCTTCGGCGATGCGGCGAAGAACGTCAACGTCAGCTCGACCAAGTCGGCGACGGGTCACATGCTCGGCGCTGCGGGAGCAGTTGAAGCCGTAGTCAGCGCGATGGTGGTTGGAAGCGGCGTCATACCGCCGACGATCAACTATGAGCATCCCGATCCCGAGCTCGATCTCAACTACACACCGAATGTCTGTGTCGATCGCAAAGTCGACGCGGTTCTCAGCAACAGCTTTGGCTTTGGTGGACACAACACCACCCTCGCCATCAAACGCTACGAGAGCTAGGCGATGAGCGCCGAGATCGCGCTGGACCTCGGGAAACTGAGAGATCGTGATTTGCGGGCAATCGGCGAAAAGGTCGCTTCCCGCACGCGACTGTCTCCCTCCGACGGTGAGTACTTGTTCAAGACGCCTGATCTGCTGGGCGTCGGCATGCTCGCCGACTATGCCAATCGGCGCAAGCACGGCGACATTGTCACCTTCGCGGCCAACCAGCACATCAATCCGACCAATGTGTGCTACCTGCGGAAGACCTGCGTCTTCTGCTCCTTTGCCCGTTTGCCGAAGGAAGAAGGGGCGTATCACTATACGCTCGATCAGGTGTACGCCGAAGCCGAGTCAGCCGCAAGCGGACTGACGAAGGAGTTTCACATCGTCGGTGGCCTCGACATGAAGGCCGGCCTCCAGTACTACACCGAGATGTTTCGCGGTTTGAAGTCGAGATATCCGCACGTTCACATCAAGGCGCTGACCGCAGTCGAGATCGCCCATATCGCGCGCATCGACAAGATGTCGATCGAGAACGTCCTCATCGCGCTTCGCGAGGCGGGCCTCGATACGCTGCCTGGTGGCGGAGCCGAGGTGTTCGGGAAGAGCGTGCGCATGAACATCGCCGATAAGAAGCTCGCCGGTGAGGACTGGATCGAAGTGCACCGCGTAGCCCACCGTCTCGGAATTCGCTCGAACTGCACCATGCTGTATGGTCACGTCGAGTCGATCGAAGATCGCATCGAGCACTTATCCATGCTGCGTGATCTCCAGGACGAGTCGCACGGATTCCTCGCTTACATCCCGCTGGCCTATCATCCGGATCACAACGAGCTTGGCAAAGAGCTCGGAAGAGAAGGGACGGCGACGACAGGATTTGACGATCTGCGTAATCTCGCCGTCGGTCGCCTCTTCCTCGACAACTTCGACCATATCAAGACCCACTGGATCATGGTAACTCCATTCCTCTCGCAGACATCTCTGGCCTTTGGCGTCAACGATCTCGAGGGCACAGTGGTGCGGGAAAAGATTTACCACGAGGCGGGCGCACATACCGCTCAGGGCTTGAGCCTCGACGAGATCCTCGATCTTATCAGAGCAGCGGGGAAGACTCCGGCGGAACGCGATTCGTTTTACAACATCCTTCGCGTGTTCGATCGCGCGACTCCCGCGGTAGCGGCGTAATGAAGCTTCGCCGACCCTCAGGCTTTTCGGTTTCATGAAGATTGGGCGCATTCCGTACATCAACTGCTACCCGGTTTACGGCGCACTCGATCGTGGTGTCGTGCGCCTCGACGCAGATCTCGTCGACGGAGTCCCAACCGATCTCAACCGCCGGATGGCGGCTGGCGATCTGGACATCAGCGTCGTATCGGCAGTTGAGTACGCTCGCGATTCACGGCGATATTTGCTGCTGCCCGATCTCGCGATTTCGTGCGACGGGCCAGTGCGCTCCGTAATGCTTTTCTCGAGACGGCCGGCGACCGAGCTAACCGGGCGCAACGTCGTTGTCAGCCGAAGCTCGATGACCAGCGTCGCTCTCCTCGAATTGCTGTTCGAGAACGTGTGGCGCTCCAGTCCGCGTTTCATCGCGGGTGATGCCGAAATTCGCGATGTTACAGAGGCCGACTCTGCCGACATCGATGCGAGACTGGTAATCGGCGACGCGGCGCTCGTGCTCGGCTCCAATCATCGAGAGCGCTATCCGCACGTGTACGACCTCGGCGAGATATGGAAGCAGTGGACTGGCCAACCCTTCGTGTTCGCCGTATGGGTTGCTCAGCGCACCACCGCTGTGAAAGACGCGCTGCTGGCGCACGCCGGACTGATTGCCTCGCGCGACTGGGGTCTGGAGCATCTCTCAGAGCTCGCCGAGCAGGCCCAGCGCGCTACAGGCGTCGCTCTCGCGGTTTGCGATGAGTACCTCTCCGGGCTCGACTACGGACTGTCCTATCCGCACCTCGCCGGTCTCACCGAGTTCTATCGCAGGCTCGTGGAACGTGGCAGAATTCCCAACGGTACCCTGACTTTTCTTCCCGCCGCATGAGCGAGACCGCAGACCTTCTCGATTTCTACACCAACGCGCCGCTGCTCGAGCTCGGTGCGGAAGCAGATCGCATTCGTCAGCAGAAGCATCCTGGTGACACGGTCACCTACATCATCGACCGCAACATCAACTACACGAATGTCTGCGTCGCCGATTGTGGGTTCTGTGCCTTTGCGCGCCGGCCAAAGCACGGTGAGGGCTACACCCTCTCCTTCGAGCAGATCGGCGCCAAGATCGACGAGCTCAAGGCGCTGGGTGGCGTCCAGATTCTGATTCAGGGCGGACACAACCCTTACATCCCGTTCGAGTGGTACCTCGACTTGATGAAGTACATCAAGCGGAATCACCCGATTCACATCCACGGTTTCAGCCCGAGTGAGATCGATTTCTTCTCCAAGCTGTTCCGGATGGATGCAATCGAGGTGATTCGGGAGCTCCGCAAGGCGGGGCTCGATTCGATACCCGGTGGCGGGGGCGAGATTCTCGTTCAGCGCGTGCGCGACATTGTCGCGCCCAAGAAAGCCGGCGCCGACCGCTGGCTCGAGATCATGGAGCTCGCCCACAACGAAGGGATGAAGACGTCAGTCACCATGATGTATGGCCTCGGCGAAACTCTCGCGGAGCGTCTGGAGCATTTGCAGCGGGTTCGGGAAGTCCAGGCGCGGACGGGCGGCTTCACCGCTTTCATCTGCTGGCCGCTGCAGCCAGAGAACACCCCGACAATGTCGCACCAGCCAAAAACGGGCGCTTCCGAATATCTGCGCACCGTCGCCTTCGGCCGGATCGTCCTCGACAACGTTCCCAACCTGCAATCCAGTTGGGTCACCATGGGCATGAAGATCGGGCAGATCGCGCTTCGCTTTGGCTGCAACGATTTCGGCTCGCTTATGATCGAGGAGAATGTCGTCTCCGCCGCTAACACGACGCACCGCACGTCGACCGACGAGATGGAGCGTTTGATTCGCGATGCCGGTTTCACCCCAGCCCGCCGCAAGCAGGACTACACGCTGATCGATCCGTCGCCAGCAATCCGCGCGGATGCCGCGTGAGAACGACGCGAGCTTTCGCGTTGGCGTCGGCTACGACTCCCACAGGTTCGCCCGCGGTCGGCCACTAATACTCGGCGGGGTCTCCATACCATCGGAAATGGGCCTCGATGGCCATTCCGATGCCGATGCGATTTGCCACGCCGTAACTGACGCCATTCTTGGCGCTGCCGGACTGGGCGACATCGGCGAGATTTTCCCCGACACCGATGCGGCCAACAAAGACCGCGATTCGATTCAGATGCTCGAAGCGGCGGTGGGTCAGGTTGCTCAGGCAGGATTCGCGATAAACCAGATAGATGTCTGCGTCATAGCAGAAGCGCCGCGGCTCACGCCGCACAAGGAAAAAATTCGTTCGAGACTTGGACTCGCGCTCGGTATCGATTCGGGAAGCGTGAGCGTCAAGGGTAAGTCCAACGAAGGCATGGGTTGGATCGGGCGCAAAGAGGGAATCGCCTGCATCGCCGTCGCCACCCTGAAGACAATTATCTAGCGAATGCTTCAGTCCATCACCGGCTGGCTAGGCGATCTGCCGCTCGGATCGCTCTACATTGCCATCGCAGCCCTTTCGGCATTCGAGAATTTCTTTCCGCCGTTTCCGTCGGATGCGGTCATCGCATTTGGAAGTTTCCTGGCTGACCGTGCGCATGGCTCCCCGTTTACCGTCTTCTTGCTTGGCTGGCTCGGCAACCTCGCCGGCGCGGGCGCGACCTACACCCTCGGCCGGCGATACGGCGCAAAGGCATTCCTCAGGCGAATCGAGAAGTATGCCGGCCCCGACGCCGAAGACAGGATCAAGAAGCTGCACAAGAAGTATGGCTTTCTGGGACTGTTCGTTAGCCGCTTTCTTCCCGGTGTCCGTGCGATAGTCCCGCCCTTCGCCGGGGCGATGCGGCTTCCTGCCTTGAAGGTGATGCTCTCCGTCGCCAGCGCCTCCGCCGTCTGGTTTGCGCTGATTACCTTTCTCGCATTCCGAGCTGGCGACAACTGGGATCAGGTTCAGAAATACCTCGTTCGCTCGGGGAAGGTCGCCGGAAGCATCGCCGTCGGCTTTGCCATCCTTGCCATAGGGTTCTGGCTATGGAAACGAAGCGTCAGGAAAAGTGACTAGAGCACTGGCTGACGAAGTTGGTCGCGCGTTTTACACCGAGCGCTTCGATGACTTTCTCGCCCTCGAGCAGGGCGCTTCTGTCCGCACTAGCCTGGCGTATAAGCTCGACATCGCACGCTTCGTAGAATACGTCAGCGTGAAGGGGGCCAAGTCGCCAACCGATGTCACCGCGCGCAACCTTCGCGAATACGTCTATCACCTCAAGGACCTCGGTCTCTCGCCGGCGTCCATCCGGCGCAACATCTCGGCAGTCCGCAGCTACTTCCGCTTCCTCCTCGCGGAAGGGCACGTGGTCCGCGATCCAAGTGAGCGTTTGGAGACACCGAAGAAGTGGCGTACTCTGCCGGAAGTCCTCGACGTGGGCGAAGTCGAAAAACTTCTGGCAGCGCCGTCGCTCGACGAACCCCTCGCGTTTCGGGACCGTGCGATGCTCGAGCTCGCGTATGGCGCGGGTCTTCGAGTGTCGGAGTGGATTTCGCTCGGCGTTCGCGATGCGATGCTTCAGGATCACCTCGTTCGTGTCTTTG
>JBJMOT010000086.1:0-35756 GCA_045803585.1 Gemmatimonadaceae bacterium | reverse complement strand
CCGCGACATGCAGGATCTCGAGTTCACCGTCGAGCGCGGCAAACTCTATCTGCTGCAAACGCGAAGCGGAAAGCGAACTGCCGCGGCCGCCGTGCGCATTGCCCGCGACATGGTCACTGAGGGGTTGATCGACGAAGTGGAAGCCGTGCGCAGAGTACCGGCGGCGCAGCTCGATCAGCTGCTGCATCCGATCATCGATCCTTCCATTCGTGCCACTCCCCTCTGTCAGGGTCTTCCGGCTAGTCCCGGTGCGGCCAGCGGTCGCGTAGTTTTCGATCCGGACACTGCGCAACAGCGCGCGCAGGCGGGCGAGAACGTCATCCTCGTGCGCGACGAGACGACTCCGGAAGATTTTCATGGCATCGTGGCAGCCCGTGCGGTTCTCACTGCGCGCGGCGGAATGACCAGTCACGCGGCGGTGGTCGCCCGCGGAATGGGTAAATGCGCGGTGGTTGGCTGCAAGGAGCTCGAAGTCGACGCGGAGCACAGAACATTCAGCGTCAACGGGACTCAGATCGCCGAGGGCGACTGGCTGACGCTCGACGGCGCGACGGGGCGCGTCTTCGTTGGTGATCTATCTACGGTGCCGAGCGAAGTCGTTCGCGTAACGAATGGCACACTGCCGGCTTCACAAGCTCCCCTATACCAGTCGTACGCACAGCTTCTCACGTGGGCGGACAAGGTGCGTAAGCTGCGGGTTCGCGCCAATGCCGACACACCGCGCGACGCACGCATCGCCCGGAGCTTCGGCGCAGAAGGGATTGGGCTGTGTCGAACAGAGCATATGTTCTTCGAGGGCGACCGCATCACTGCAATGCGTGAGATGATCGTCGCGCGCGAAGAAGGCGGCCGGCGCCGCGCGCTCGCCAAACTCCTGCCGATGCAACGCGCCGACTTCGAAGGCATCTTCGAAGCGATGGATGGTCTTCCCGTCACTATACGGTTGCTCGATCCTCCGCTACATGAGTTCCTTCCCCACGGCGGCGAGGAATCAAAGCTGCTCGCGCGCACGCTCGACCTTCCGCGCGCGGATCTCAACCGAATCATCGAGTCGCTGCGCGAAACCAATCCGATGCTCGGGCATCGCGGGTGCCGGCTGGGTATTTCTTACCCGGAGATTACAGAAATGCAGGCGCGGGCTATTCTCGAGGCAGCGGTTCGTGCCATGCGGCGTGGAATAGTCGTCAAACCGGAGATCATGATTCCGCTTGTTTCGACAGTCAATGAATTCGACAATCAGCGCGCGCTCATAGAGGAAGTCGCCGAAAAAGTGCTTGGCGGCATGGGTGAAAGAATTCCATATCTCATTGGAACGATGATTGAATTGCCCCGCGCCGCGCTCACAGCGGCACAGATCGCGCAGTCAGCAGAGTTCTTCTCGTTCGGAACAAATGATCTGACCCAGACTACACTCGGGCTTAGTCGCGACGATGCCGGAAGATTCCTTCCTTCTTACATTGATCGGGGTATTTTCCCGGACGATCCTTTTCAAACTCTTGACACCGAAGGGGTGGGTCGACTCGTAAGGATTGCAGTCGAGGACGGCCGGAAAGTTCGTCCCGACATAAAACTGGGAATCTGTGGAGAGCACGGCGGCGAGCCGCGCTCAATTTCTTTTTGCCATCAACTCGGTCTCGATTATGTGTCGTGCTCACCGTTCAGAATTCCGATCGCGCGCCTAGCCGCCGCACATGCCGCTCTTAACGCGTAAGCTGGCGCACTCGCGTCGCCTGGAGCTGATGCCGACGGGATCCCTCCCGATGGCGCACATCCAGCACGCGCGTCCGCTGCGTATCGCACTCGTCACCGAGTACTACTATCCCCACCTCGGCGGCATCTGCGAGCACGTCCACTTCTTCGCCCGCGAAGCGCGGCGATATGGACACCAGGTCGATATCATCACGTCGAAGATGCCCGGGGCACGGCCCGAGCTGCACGTAGTTCGCATTGGCAAAAGTCAGCCGGTTTACGCCAACGGCTCACAGGCGCGATTCACCTGGGGGTGGGAGCTCCGGAAAGATCTGAAGCGCGTCTTCAGTCTCGGCCAGTACGACATCATTCATGTGCACTCGCCGCTCAGTCCCGTGCTTCCCGTGATGGCGATCGAAGAAGCGAACTGCCCGGTCGTCGGAACGTTTCATACCTACTTCGACCGCTCGGTCGCATACGCGATAGGCAACCGCTATTTCCAGAAACGGCTCGATCAGCTGGATGCCGCGATCGCGGTATCGCATTCCACGACGATTGCGCTCAATCGATACTTCGAGGCGAACTGGACGATTGTCCCCAACGGGATCGATACCGACGTGTTCAACCCGCACGTCGCCCGCCCAGCTTCGCTCCGCACGGACGTCCCGGTCATTCTTTTTCTCGGGAGATTCGATCCGCGCAACGGTCTCACCACGCTGATCGACTCATTCAGGAAGGTCCGCGGCAAGAACCGTCAGGCGCAGCTGGTGGTGGTCGGTGACGGTCCGCTTCGCAAGCATTACTACAGGGCTGCGGGTGGAGATCCCGACATCACTTTCGTCGGCTCGGTGCTTGGCGAGCGACCAGGCTATTACGCCCATAGTGCTATGTACGCCTGCCCTACCACTAAGGCATCGTTTGGCATAACGCTGCTCGAGTCCATGGCTTGTGAGACGCCAGTGGTGTGTTCGGACATCTACGGTTTCCGCGACGTCGTGAAGCACGAGCGAGAGGCATTAATGGTGCATTGTGGGGATACAGAGGATCTCGCCGACGCCATGGTGCGGCTGCTCGACGACGAAACCCTCCGGGCAAGGCTCGGTAAGCGCGGACGTCAGGAAGCGCTGAAGTACTCGTGGTCAAGGGTCACCGAAGCCGTGCTCGACATTTACACCGCTGTTCTCGGGCGAGCGACTCACGAATGATTGGATTGGCTGCTCTCGGAATTTCTGTTATTGGTGGCGCGGTACACGGCGCATTCCACCGAAATAGTCCCCTGTTCGGCCCAGCGCTGGGGAAAATCGAGAGCGGCCGCAAGGTTGTCGCGCTTACCTTCGACGACGGCCCAAATCCCGATGCCACTCCCCTGATCCTCGACACTCTCCGGGAGAAAGGTGTGAGAGCGACTTTCTTCGTGCTCGGCAGTCACGCCGAGCGTTGGCCGGAGCTGGTGCGCCGGATCTCGAACGAAGGACATCAGCTTGGCAATCACGGGTACTTCCACCGTAAGCTGCAGTTCAAGAGTCCGTTCTATGTCAGCCGTGACATTCGTCTGGGGATAAGAGCGATCAAGCGCGCGGGGGCTCCGGCGCCCAAGTATTTCCGTGCTCCGCACGGCTTTCGGAGCCCATGGACGACACCCATCGCCAGTTCCTACGGCGAGCGCACTGTTGGCTGGTCGCTCGGTGTCTGGGACAGCGATCGCCCCGGGGTCGAAGAAATCCTGCGCCGGACTCTGGAAGGGGTTTCACCGGGTTCGATCGTGCTGCTGCACGACGGCGACGGCTACAACCCGGATGGCGACCGCATGCAGACTGCTGCCGCCCTTCCATTAATCATCGACCGCCTGAAAGAACAAGGCTACGAGTTCGCGACCCTGCCCACTGAATGAGTCCTAACCTGAAGAAAGGGATTCGCTGGGCGATCTCAGCCGCGATCCTCGTCTTCCTCATTCTTTTCGCTCGCACAATCAATTGGCATCAGGCCTGGAGCGCGATGCGCCACGCATCGCTTCCACTACTTGCGGCAGCGATCGGCGTAAATCTCCTCTCGGTGCTGATCAAGGGTGTCCGCTGGTGGCTTTTCCTGCGCCCCATTGGAATCACCTCGCTGCCCCTGGCAATCCGCGCGACGGTTGCCGGCGCTGGTCTCAACAACGTTCTCGTGGCAAGCGGTGGAGATGCAGCGCGAGTAGTGTTCGTGTCGCGCGTGAGCGGAGTGCCGAGCTCCACAGTTTTAGCGTCGATGGCAATGGAAAAGCTGTTCGATCCGATCGGCTTCGTGATTCTTCTCGTCGCCGGAGTGCTGGTGTTCGAGCTGCCGCCGCAGTTTGAGCGGTGGAAGATTCCAGCGGAGCTGCTGCTGGTGCTGATTGTCCTGCTGCTCGTGTTTTTCGTCTATGCCACTCGACGCATGAAGCCGGAGCACGTCCCCGAGCGGCGCGCAAGACCGCGCACGTTCATGGGAAAGTTTCGCGCGTATTTCGTCAGCTTTGGGCAGACTGCGGGACGACTGGCCACAGGCCCCCGATTTCTTGGCGCCATACTTCTCTCTCTCGGATCGTGGGCATGCCAGCTGTGGACATTCGACCTCGCTGCGTCCGCGGCCCACGTCCCTATGCCGCTCGCCGGAAGCCTGGCCTGTTTGCTCGGGATCAACGTTGGACTGATCATCCGCGCAACGCCTGGCAACGTCGGATTTTTTCAGTTCGTGTACGCACTGATGGCCGAACAATTCGGCGTCGCCCGCAACGATGCGATTGCTGTGTCTTTGCTTATCCAGACACTACAGATTTTGCCACTGACTGTCCTCGGTATCGTCCTCGCTCCGGAGTTCATCTTCAAACGCGGTAAGAAAGACAACGAGACTGATGCCGTGGTCAGGAAGATCGAGGCGGAAAAGTCCACTCATCATGGCCCGCTGTCGACTGCTGAAGAAGTTCTGCAACGAGCGGACAGAGCGGGCGTCGCTGACCCAGCCAAAAAACCATAGGCGAAGCGCGTTACACTCGCTTCCCTGGAGTAGCTAAGCTCCCGCCGAAGCGCGACGCAGGAAGGCGATGAATTCCGAAGGGTCGCGAGTCAGCCCGGAAAATGTGGCGCGAACGTTCCCTTTCCCATCGACCACAGCATACAGGGGAAGCGCAACGGTTCCGAAAGTTTTTTCCTGGAATTCCTGCTGCCTCTCGTAAATCTCACCATCGCCATCCGTATAAAGGCGAGCCAGTACGAATTGTCCAAGCTGTGCGCCGACGTCAGCGCGACTGAAGATGTTCGCTTCCATCCACCGGCAATTGGTGCACGTGTAACCCGTGAAGTCGACGAAGACGAGCCTGTCGCTGTTTCGAGCTTCGCTCAGCGCGCCGGCGTAATCGTTCAGCATCCACTCTGACGACCGTGAGCCCGCCGCAAGCATCCCCAGCGGATCGCGGGGCGGAAGGAACGCTTCAACCTGGGGGAGCGGCTTGCCGCGGACTCCGGAAGCAAGCCACGCTGCGATCGCGAGCGCTCCAGCGGCGGCGGCGATCCTTCCGGGCCCAGTGTGTTTCGAACGCGCCCTTACCAATGGCAGCAGAAGGTAGAGCGCACCCGCCAATGCGAGAAATATCCACGCGATCAGGACCACTCCGCGCGTGAAGACGTTCCAGCCCAGAACCAGATCAGCGTTCGAGATGAACTTGACAGCCGCCGCGATTTCGAGAAAGCCGATTACGACTCGGAGCGTGTGGATCCAATCACCCGAGCGCGGAAGCCGCTCAGCAAAGCGCGGCGCCATCGCCAACAGCACAAACGGGAATGCGAACGCCGTAGAGTATACGACCATTCCCACGATCGGCATCGCCCACGAGCCTCGCGCTGCGAGCACGAGCAGAGTCCCCACGAACGGCGCAGTGCAAGTAACTGAAGTCAGGGTGAAAATGGCGCCCATTGCGAGCGCTCCGAGCGAGCTGCCGCCAGACGAAGCGCGCGACACATCGTCCGCCGCAGTTAGCAGGCGCCACGGTACAGTGAACTCGAACCAGCCGAACAAATTCGCTGCGAACACACAGAAAAGAGCCGCCAGCGCAATGTTCACCCAGGGATCGGCCGCAAAACGATTCAGTCCCGTTGCTCCGAAAATCGCCGCGAGCAGAAGCCCAAGCACCGTGAAAGTGCTGACGATGCCGGCCCCGAACAAAATCGCCCCTCTCACTCCTGGCGCGCGGCGATGCTCGGCGCTGGAGAAATACGCGATGGTGACGGGCACCATCGGGAAAACGCACGGCGTCAACAACGAGATCAGTCCGGTGCTGGCCGCCAGCCAGATGAAGCCCGAGCTCATTTATCTGCTGGCGATGCGGATCGCCACGTCGAGTTTGTCGGTGCGCGGAGGAAGACACATTTTGTCGCTGCACACCTGATAGCGCGCACCGATCTGAAATTTCCGGGTTCCGCTGGGTGAGCGGCCAGCTACGCCCATGGGGATGGTGAATCTCGGCGTGCCGGAATACAGCTCGGTCTCGATTCCAAAGTTCTGATCGAGGATCCGCTGCGGTTTGGGTGCCTTCACTACCCCGCGCACCACGACGTCGGTCGCGCCGACCACATAAAGCCGCAACGGAATTGGACCGCCGGCCTTCTGGGTCAGCGAGTAGATATGCCAACCCTTCGCAATCTCAGCCTGCAGCGTGATCGAGACCGTTCGACCAGAGGTAACTTCGCGGGCCGAATCTCCGCCAAGCACAGTCCATTTCACCGGACGCGGTGAGCGCGCCGAGCTGTTGACAGTCGCGGTATCCCATCGGTCAGGTGCAGCCTGTTTGCGATGTACCGCGGCAGCGCTCGACGCCAGAACAGGAATGAATAAGAGAAATGCTGATCGTTTCATCCTGGTCAAATATACCCCGACGGGCGCGATCCCTGCGTTTATCATCGTCAGACATAACCGGGTTATGGAATGTTCCTCCTGCAGCAAATAGTGAAGGTTGCGCACAAGCCGTTCTTCTTCGATGGCTGGTATGATGTACGGCGCACAGTAACCCTAGCCGTGATGGGGTTCGCGGCGCTCATCACCATGTTGCGGTTATCAGGCAAACGCACGCTCTCGAAGCTCAATGTCTTCGACTTCGTTTTCGTGGTCGCCGTGGGTTCGGTCTTCGCCGCTACCATCATCGAGAAGGATGTTACGCTGGTCGAAGGGCTGTTCGGTCTCGGAACTCTGATCATAATCCAGGTCGTTCTCGCCGAGCTGGCGGCCCGGTCCGAAATCGCCGACAGGATCATCAACGGGAGGCCCGCCCTTCTCTTTTCGCACGGCGAGTTCATCCAGCGGGCCCTGAAAAAAGAGCGAGTTACCGAGGAAGAGGTGCGCGGAGCAATACGCGAAGAGGGCGTGAAGCGGGTCGAGGACGTCGACGCGGTGGTTCTGGAAAACGACGGCTCGCTCACAGTTGCCTGGAAATCGAGGGGGCCGGGCGAGTCGAGCCTGGTCGACGCGGAGGTTCCTGGCGGGGATCACACCAAGAAGACGCGCCGCTGACCGTTCGCGGGAGTGGCGCTATTGGTTTATGTTTTGCGTTTAAAGCAGCTCATCCTTTCCCCACCGTGACGTGCAAGTCAACGCCTCGAAAAACTCGGGTTATCGCACGTTTCTCGACCCCCGCGGACGCGTGTGGGAAGTGTGGATGGTTCATCCCTCCTCGATCGAGCGGCGCCGGATGGAACGTCGGTCACCCGTCGAGAACGCGGTCTTTCTGATCGAGCAGCGAGTACTTGGCGACCGGCGAGCACACGCGGGACCCCGCGGATCGGTAGCCTCCGAGTACAGCAATGGCTGGTTGTGTTTTGCGAGTAACGGCGAAAAGCGGCGACTCGCTCCCGTCCCGGTCAACTGGATGAGCGCCAACGATAGCCAGGTCGCTGAGTGGTGCCGGATCGCTAAGAGGGTAATGAAATGCGGTCCGACATGGGATCCGGAAGACGAGGAGGATGTGCCGCGCTCCCGTCCCAAGCGAGCCGATCCTGACGCCGGGCGGCGCCCCTGACGCGCATCCAGACAGCCTGATTACGGCCGACTCTTCTGCCGGCCGGAGCTCTCCGACGCTCTAAGGTAGTCCGCGCAGAAGACTGTTGCGCCCACGCAACGCTCGCGCGGGGTGTTGCATCCGTAACACACCCGGCACACGCCCCGACCCTTCCAAAACGCCGACTACATATGGTCCCCGACTTGCCCCCGGGTCTGCCGGCGTGCCGACGGTCTGCACGCCATGGTGCGCTGGCTGGTTGCTCGCGTGCCCGAACAGACGGCCGTGGAGGCATTCAAGATATGGCCGATTCAGCCATAGGGCTCGAACGCACCTTCGACGCAACGACTTATACGCCGGTTACCGGCGGCGAGCGGCTCATGGACCGGGGCTCGCGCGCATCCGCGCAGTCCGGCGGGCCCGAAACGTCGCCAGCCAAACTTGTGCAACTGGTCAGCCTTGCTGTGGCAAAGCAGGATGCTGGTGAGGATGCAGACGCGCAGGAGTTGTTTCGGCAGGCCCTTGAGATTGCAGACAGGACACTCGGCCCCGATGATCCCGACGTCGTTTTGCTCCTGACGGACCTCACCCGGCTGTACCTCAGAAAGTCGGCGTTCGAATCGGCAGAGCCATTGCTACTGAGACTGTTCGAGATCAAACGCAGCAAGGGCGAGGATCACGCCGAGGTCGCTACCGTCCTGGCTAGCCTCGCAACCGTCAGACAGGCACTTGGCCGGCACGAATCCGCCGAACAACTGTGGCGCCGCGTCCTCGAGATCCGCGAGCTTACCCTCGCCCCAAATCATTTCGCGATCGCCACCGCGCTGGAGCACCTCGGTAACTCGTGCGGCGCACGCGGTAAGATCGCAGAAGCACTGAGCGCATTTCAACGCGCCCTTTCAATTCGGGAAAAGACGCTCGGGCCTGAACATCCGAGCCTTCGCGTTTCGCGCGAGCGGATCGCAGATCTGCGCCTGCAGGGATCTGAAGATTCCTTTGATCTCGGCCTTCCGTCGGATGCTGTCGTCGCTCCAGAGAAATATCGCTTGTTATCCGGCGAGCCGCGCAACCTCGCGGGGCCGCGTGCCGTCCCACAGCCGCGCGCCTTTACTGAGGCACGCAACGCTGTAGCACCGGAACCCGTCCCACAAAAGGAGCGGGTGAGCGCGCGGGTCTCGAAGAAAGCGCCACCAGTGATTCCGGAACGTCTTGACGACGTGCTCGAAGACGACGAACCGAGTGTGCCCGCGTTGTCGATTGTGAGTCAGTCTGCCTCGGTCGCAGTTGCACTTCCCCACTCAGTCGGCATTCGGCCTGAGGCCGCACCGTATCTGGACACTCTCGATAGTCTGCGCGAAGAACTCGAGCAGCCCTACGAGGCCAGGAATCTGACCGAACGTAGCGGCGAGATGATCAGCGCCGCGATGGCTTTCCTGGGCCGAAAAGAAGCAATCGTCGGAATGGTCGCACTCACCCTGGGCCTGCTTGCTGTAGTCTCGGTGACGGACTCACAAACCGCAGGTGACCACGACCAGGTCACGGGTGCCGCGTCCGCTCCAGCCGCCGAGACCCCGAGGCTTACTACCAACCTGCCCGCGGTACCGGTGTCGACAAACGCGCCGGCGACCGCAGCTGCGATGCCAGTCGAGATCTCCAGCAAAACGGCCGCAAATCGGCCGCGTCCCATCGAGGATCACTCGTCGGCTTCAAAGAAGGCGCCCGAGAAAAAAATCGATGTCAAGCCACTGACGATTCCTGCTCTGTCCACTGCAGTCATCTCCCGAATCGATTCGCTTGCAGCTAAGGCGGGCAACAACTCGAGTCCGATCGCCGAGTCGATGTTCGCTCCCACGCCTGCACAAATGAGTATCCGCCAGTCCGGGCTTGGGGAGAGCGAAGCCGCTGCTCCAATCCGGGCTCGCTTGATCGGTGATCTTCCCACGCCGCGCATTCCGCAACAGGTCGCAGACGTGGAGGGGGAAGTTCGTGTCCGGTTCAGTGTCGACACCGATGGTAAGCCAGTGATGGCAACCTTCGACGTCGTGACCTCCCCCAACCCGCTACTTACCAGCGCGGTTCGCAAAGTGATTCCAACACTGCGCTTCGAGCCGGCGCGTACGGGCGGGGCTGATCCCAAGGCAATCGTCGATGTAGTTCAAATCGGCTTCCAGTTCTCGAAAGGCAAATAATCGTCGCTCAATAGGCACGGCGATTTCACGAGCATAACGGGAGGGCCGACCATCGCGCGTCGGTCCCTTTTCGTTTGTGGGACTCGAGTTGCCTCAACTGCTATCACCCGTCCTTTGTGCAGCGGATAAACAGACGCGGCGACCATCGCCCGTCTGACCGCAAAATCTCAAAGGAGAATGGGTGCTATGGGTGTGAAGAAAGTAGGAACATGGCTGGCGGTATTCGCGGTTGCCGCGTTTTCCGTCGTCGGGACGGCGTCGGCGCAGAACTCACAGGCGCGCGACGGTTTCTGGTTCAGCGGTGGCCTGGGTTACGGTACGCTGGGTTGCGACAACTGCGGCTCACGCGAAGGCGGAGTAAGTGGCGGCTTGTCATTTGGCGGGACGATCACGCCGCGCTTTCTTATCGGCGTCGGCGCGTCCGGTTGGACAAAGACGGACCAGGGCGCAACGCTGACGGTGGGACTTGTTGACGCGCGTGTGCGGTTCTATCCGCAGACCAATGGCGGCTTCTTCCTTACCGGCGGCATGGGTGTAGGATCGATCACCGGCAGCTCGGGCGCTTTCAGCGCGACCCAGCAAGGGCCGGGCATGATTTTCGGACTCGGCTACGACATTCGTGTCGCCCGGAACACGAGCATCACGCCGTACTGGAATGGATACGCGATGAAGAACTCCAACACCGATGCAAACGTTGGTCAGGTCGGCCTCGCGATCACGCTTCACTAGGCACTGCTACTCGGAAAAGAAAAGGCCCGTCCTCAGTGGACGGGCCTTTTTTTGTGTTAGCGATGAGATCTCAGGTCAGCGAGCGCGATCAGCGTTCGTCGTACACGAGAACAGCGCCTGCCTCGACAGGATCGAGCGTACGCCTTTGAGGCACGGCGTACTTGCCGCGGAAACGTGCCGGCTCAACGTGCCGACGGAAACAAGATTGGAGTGCGACGCCTTGAGAGTCGAGCTCCATACAACCGCGTGATTCACCCTGTCAGCGACATTGGCCCATCCGGCGATCGTACCGGTGCTGTTGATGGCGATGGCGACGCTCGCGTTCGGATCCCCCGGCGTCAGACGCGAGATGGCGCCCGCGCTGGACCACGCGGTGGCGACGATCGAACCAGAGAGCGGTTCAAGGTCGGCGCCGACGACAGTCCCCGTGGAATTGACGGCAGCTGCGTATCCGTATCCGCCGGTTCCAGCCGAATAGTGCGGAAGCGAAGTAAATCCGCTCGACGCGGCCCACCGGTAGGCCGAGGGGGCGCTGGGTCCATTCTGCGTGGACCATCCAACGATTGTCCCTGCTTCGTTCACGCCCAGCCCGGTCACATTGGCCTCAGGATCCGAGCCCGGCGTGCCGATCGAGCTGTACCCGCTTGTCTGGCTCCAGGTGTACGTCCGCCAGCACTCGGCCGTCTGATGGCAAGTGAATGCGCGCGTCGTAAGCACGACCAGCCCCGTCCCGGTGATCCCGCCCGCCGAGCCTTCGTTGCTTCCACCGTCGACGTTTGCGGAGAGATCGTATTTTCCATCACTCGCCGACCACGCCCAGCCGTGTTGACCACCACCACCGGCATCCCAACCAACAACATCACCGTGAGAGTTGAAGCCGACCGGGAGTCCGAAGGAGAAGTTCGGAATAAGCGGGATCGGCAATCGACTGATCGATCCGGACGCAGTCCATACTACTGGCGTCCAGTTGCCCTCACTTCCGCTGACGCCGAGGATCTGTCCGCCGCCCGCCATCGAACCGTCGATGATCGCGACGGCCCTGCTCTCCGAGTCGCCAGCGAGCGCGCCCAGGTCGGTCATGCCCGCACTGGCGGTCCAGCGAAATGCGTGAGTTGCACCTGACTTGGTATCAGACCAGCCAACGACGACATCGCTGCCATTGATGTCGGCGGAATAGCTCGAGGCGCCGCCGAGGGTGCCTAGGTCAATGCGGGTGGGCACATTACTAGAGCTGGCGTGCCCGGCGGCGTCCATGGCAGGTGTTTCGTTCGGTCCGACTGTCCGATCGGAGCTACAAGCTGAGATCAGAATGGCAACGCCCGTTAGACAGGCGAGGCTTGGCAAGGAGCGTCTGTTTTTTCGTGGCATGGGTGCCGGGAAGGGCAAGTAGCAATCCGGGCATCGGCTCGGCCTAAACCGCCTCAAGCTCCGAGGTGCGCCACCCACCGTGGCGCACACGGCACACACGTGTTGACCCCGCCCGACGCACAATCAGCCCGGACCGGAGTTCCCACCGTTCCTCGTAATGCGGGGGTTCACTCTATCGGTAGAACCAGGTGAGTTCGTATGTATACCCCGGCTTCACCGCGAGCATCTTGAAAGCGAGAATCGAGTAGTCGTGTGATAGATATCGGGTAACGACATTCACATTCTCGGCACTTTCCGGCTTTCCCGTCTCGTAACGGATCATGCGGTAATCCCGAAACTGGGTCGCCGCGGGCAGGAGCAGCCAACGAGTGAGTTCTACAGTTTCCACCTCAACGTCGAACGCCAGCGTGGCCGTGCCACTGCCCTCTCGCACGAATAGTCCGGGTGACTCGTGCTCGTAGACGAGATCGACGGATTCGCCGGGTGGGACTTTTCTGAAGTCGGCCTGAACGAGCCATTTCACTTGCCTAGCGCTATCTGGTAAAGATGGCAGGGCGCGTGAAAGGAGCGTCGGCACCAACAGTTGTGGGGGAAAGCGTACCTGGGTGTTGGGACTAATTGCGAGCACACTGATGGTGAAGAGGTTGTTCGCCAAATTCTCCTTCTCGCGGAGGACCTTCACGCGCCGGTACCCGTAGAGATACGCCTGGGCAACGCCGACGCTCGCCGGTTTCCATTTGCGCATATCGATGATGCGGAGATCTTGCAGGATGGTGAACCCCGTGTTGTCGTGTATCCCAGTGTCGGCGATTGCCTGGACGGCTTGGCCTTTCCAACGGGGTTCGGGCCCTTGGATGAGCCGGCTCATCTGCTCCAGGTCTCGGCTGCTCTGCGTCAGCGACTCGACGATCTGATCGACTCGCTGAGCGTGGCGGTACATCTTGACGCTCATGTACGGGGCGACGACGAGGAGCGGAAAGAGCAGAGGAACGTAGACGTAGGAAGTCCAGTCGCGGTAATCCAGCAGAGTGCTCCAGATGCGCCGGCGCGCCGATTTCTGAAGCGCGCGGGCCTCGTTGGTGACGGCCGCCCTTACGCGGTGCGGCCGTTCCACTAGCTCGCCCGCGGCCGGACCAGATGCCTTCTCGGGGCCCGCAGGTGATGGCTTCTCCGGAAACGGATCCCACGGTGCGCACACCGGGAGATCGGTCCCGAATAAGTCCGGACGAGTGCGACAGACCTTCCGGCCTACACAGTACCCGTGTCGCACCAGGCTCCTGATCTCAAGCGGTGAAAAACGATCGAGATCGGTGCGCATCGCTGGTAGGCGGCGTTGAAGCTCCGGATGCAGAGCGGTCGGATCTTCGCACGGCTCGACGACTTCGACAACCCGAGCGAAAACGAACCCGGGCGTTCCCCGAAACGTTTCGGTCTCCAGTTGCCAGACGCGATCCATGAGGATATCGCTCGCGCGCAGACTCGTGCGAACCATGCCACCGGCGCCCTGGTCCTGTTGAATGGCGATCGGCTTTCCGACATCGCTGATCAGAACCCCATCTAGTTCGGAGTGCTCCGCCCCCAGATACTCCTTGAGGTAGTGGAACATGCGGATGCCGAGATTGTCGAAGACTCCTCCGTCGGTGAAGGACTGGCGGCCGAAGTCACTGGCAGGTGTCCCCACCTCTGCCTCGCTGAGCTCGAGGGGTGGGAAGAAGCCCGGGAATGCTGATGATGCGGCAACCGCCATCGGCACAGTAGCGAGACTGGCGCGCGACTGATCCACCCGAATGCCGCCGCCATTCGCCCCTCGTCGCATCACCAGGAGGCCGTCCCGGTTGAACGAGCACAAGCAACCCTCGCTCAGGTTCGTCGCGAGAATGTGGAGCCTCGGCTTCTCCGGTAGCTCGAAGAGACTCGTCTCGCCAAAGAGATATTTCTCGTAGTGGTACTCGAGGAGTCCGGGGCGGGTGAGCTGGCGGTTTGAGAAGCCTGCCAATCTCCGCATCCACCGTACGGTGAGACCCAACGGAAAACGGCGCAGGATCCGATTGCGCACATCGAGCGTCACGAATGCCAGCAGCTCACTCGCGGCTGCGTCGAATTCGCTCGCTGAGCCATTGTAGCGGTCCCAGTTGAGCACGAGATGCGCGGCGAGGATGCTCCCGCCGGAAACCGACGTGACCTGCGTTACGTTGGGAAGAATCTTTGCGTCGCGCAGGAAGCGGACGAGCCCGAGGTGATACAAGGTGGCCCGGAACCCGCCTCCTGATAGAGCGAGACCGATCTGCGTCACACGGCTTTCCGTTCAGTGAGGGTCTGGTAACAGGTAGCACGAGGAATCTTGCTGCTTGCGACGGACTTCACATGTGAACGAAAGGCGAGGCCGACGGCGGCGGAGCCGCCTATGAGACAAAAGAAAAGCGGCGCCCAGAAGGACGCCGCCAAGCTACGGGGACCTTTTTTAGTGGAGGCGCGGGGATTCGAACCCCGGTCCGAGACAAGATTCACCACAGCGTCTACGTGCGTATTCCACCGATTGAGGTCTCCAGCCGCTGGCCAGTGGACAGCCCACTTCTGGACAAGTCTTCTAAAGCTTCGCCGACTGCCGGAAGACGCAGCAGCCGACTATCCCGAATTTTCGATACCCTTAAAGCCGCCTCAGGAGGGCTTCTCTAAGGGCAGGTGCAGCAACTCCGAAGAGTTACGCAGCCAGGGCCAAGTTGTTGTTGGCGTTTGAAAATATTCCCAGAGGTTTTACCAGGACCTGAGTACCTGGGCACGCGGCCACAGCTTCACTAACCCCGTCGAAGCCAGTCGCCCCCGTTCACGAAGTATAGCGTTTTCGGGTTCCAAAGTCAATCGAAACGAAGCTGACAGAGCGGTTTAAGATCGCTTTGTAAGTCGCTCTTTAACAGAGACTTACAGGCCAGCGTTCAAGCGGCGGCTTGGGACTCCACCGACTCTGTGTCGGGCTCGGGAGTGAGGCCTCTGGAGTGACGACTCGCATCAGCCAGGTAGGCTTCGAACACATCTTCTACTTCGCTCAAACTCACAACCGCGTGGAGTTTTTTGCGCAGCTCGGCGGACCCCGGAACCCCTTTGACGTACCACCCCAGATGCTTCCGGAACTCAATCGCAGCTCCGCGCGGGTCTGCCTCGTAATCCTCGGCCATCCGGGCGTGTTCGAGCGCGATGGCGAAACGCTGCTCGATCGGCGGTCCTTCCGGCTTTGGCTTCCCTTCCAGCAGCGCACGCGTCTGGTCGAATATCCACGGCTGCCCGAAAGAGCCCCGAGCTATCATGATCGCCGCGCATCCGGTTTGCCGCTGCATGCGAACGGCGTCTTCGGCGGTCTTGATGTCGCCATTCCCGATTACCGGAATCTCGAGCGCCGCCGCGACGGCGCCGATCTCCTCCCACCGTGCGCTCCCACTGTACATCTGGGTCCGGGTCCGCGGATGCAACGCCAGCGCCTTCGCGCCCGCATCCTGGCAACGCAGCGCAATCGCGACCGGGTCTCGCATCTCTTCGCTCCACCCGCTCCGAATCTTGACCGTCACCGGCAAGTGGGTGCTCGAAGAGACTGATTTGATGACCGATTCGACCAGCGACAAATCCTTGAGGCACCCTGAGCCGCCGTTTCGCCTGACAACCTTTTTCACCGGACAACCGAAGTTGATGTCGATGAATTCGGGGGCGAACACATCGGTCACCAGGCGAGCGGCGTCACCCATCGCGGCGGGATCGGCGCCGAAGATCTGGACGCCGATGGGTCGTTCGTCCACTCCAAAACGAAGCTTGTCCAGCGTCGCCGGATTTTCGCGGCGGATTCCTTCGGCCGAGAGGAATTCGGTGACCACGACATCCGCGCCGAAGCGCCGACAGATTCTCCGAAACGGAGACTCCGACACGCCCGCCATGGGCGCGAGATAAAGCGGGATGTCCTCGCGGACCGCGAATGGGAATGTCATCAGAATACAAGCTAAGGGATTAGCCCAAGTGCTTGCAACATCGTGGTTTGACTACCACGAATGGCGCGGGTAACTTCCGTGCTCTTGCGCAAGAACAGATCATCGTCGGGGAGCTGATGGAACTACGCGATTTTTTTTCTGAAGACGCGATCAAACTGGAGCTGGCAGGCAACACCAAGGACGAGATTTTGAAGGAGCTGATCGACCTCCTTGGCCTCGACGACAAATCCGAAGGAATGCTGTTCAAGATGCTGAAGCGCCGCGAGAACCTCGGCTCGACGGGGATAGGTCGCGGAATCGCGATTCCCCACTGCCGCTCGCTTGTGGTTTCCAAACTGCGCGTGGCGTTCGGACGGAAAAGCGGCGGAGTCGATTTCAAGGCGATCGACGAGAAGCCCGTTTACTTCTTTTTTCTGATCGTCGCTCCGCCTCTCGAGGTGTCGAATCAATACTTGCCGGTGCTGGGAAAGATCGCGCAGTTCTCGAAGGAAGCGGATGTCCCCGAGCGGTTGTTACAGTTGAAGGAGCCGAAGGAGTTCATGAAGCTGCTCGAGGAGAAAAGTCTCTAGTCAGTTGCGCGTCACTCGCATAGCCACTGCTTGTGCCATGAATGGCGTCTCAACACGTCCCGACGTCGTGAGCTCCGCGCCTGGCAACATTGGTTACTCACTGCTGGCACCCGTTCGGTTGCAGTTGCGGTTTACTCCCACTCGATCGTCGCCGGCGGCTTCGAACTCACGTCGTACACAACCCGGTTTATGCCCTTGATCTGGTTGATGATCCGGCTCGATATCCTGCCGAGCACATCGTGCGGAAACGGGAACCAGTCCGCCGTCATCCCATCCGTGCTCGTCACCGCGCGCAAGCCCAGTACGTAGTCGTACGTCCGCTCGTCTCCCATCACCCCAACGCTTCTCACGGGCAAAAGTACCGCGAACGCCTGCCAGATCTCGTCGTATAAACCCGCTTCGCGGATCTCCTCTAGGTAAACTGCGTCAGCTGCACGAAGCAGATCGAGCTTCTCTTTGGTGACATCGCTCAATACCCGAATAGCGAGGCCCGGCCCCGGGAACGGGTGACGGGCGACGATTTCTTCGGGTAGTCCGAGCTCTCGCCCAACGTTGCGGACCTCGTCCTTGAACAATTCTCGCAGCGGCTCGATCAGCTTGAACTTCATCTCCTCCTTGAGGCCACCAACATTGTGGTGGGTCTTGATGGTCACCGAAGGGCCACCGCGCGGGGAGAACGACTCGATGACATCCGGATAGAGCGTGCCCTGCACCAGATAATCAACATCGTCGCCGACATCGGCGGCCGCTTCTTCGAACACGTCTATGAAAGTGTGTCCAATGATTTTCCGCTTCTTCTCCGGATCTTCGACGCCGGCGAGACCGCTGAGAAATTGCTTCTCGGCATCGACAGTGATCAACTTGATGCCCAGGTGTGCGCGGAAAGTCCGCTCGACCTGGTCGCGCTCGTGCAGCCGTAGCAGGCCCGTGTCGACGAAGATGCAGGTGAGCTGATCACCGATCGCGCGGTGCACCAGCGCTGCGGCTACCGACGAATCGACGCCGCCCGAAAGTCCGCAAATCACACGTGATTTGCCGACTCGCTCCCTGATGCGTGCAACTTCCTCATCGATGAATGCGCCGGCGGTCCACGTCGGCTCGGCTTTGCAGATCTCGAACAGAAAATTGGCGATGACCTCACGCCCACGAGGAGTGTGGGCCACCTCGGGGTGAAACTGCACACCGAAGATCGGACGACTCTCGTGGCGGAACGCACTGATAGGATTGCCGTTGCTTTCGGCGGTCACGACGTAGCCTTTTGGTGGCTCCTCGATGTGATCTCCGTGACTCATCCACGTCGTGACGGCTTCACCAATGGAGAATCCCTCGAATAGCCCTCTTGGCTCGAGGACATTCATCTGCGCCCGGCCGTACTCGCGCTTGTTGGTGCGGATCACTTTGCCGCCCTGAACGTGGGCCATCACCTGCATCCCGTAGCAAATGCCGAGGGTCGGAGCGATGTCGAAGATCGCCGGATCTGCGAGCGGCACCTTGTCGTCGTACACCGAGTTGGGACCGCCACTGAGAATGATTCCGGTGGGATTCCACTCGCGAATCCAATCCACGCTGCGAGTAGGTGGGTGGATCTCGGAGTATACTCGCGCCTCACGGACACGACGCGCGATCAATTGTGTGAACTGGGAGCCGAAATCGATGATGAGGATCCGGCTGCTCATAGTGTGATGTTTTCGACTTCTCCGGTGTCAGTTTCCAGAATTGCGGCGGTGCATTTCCCGTGGATCCAGCCGCAGGATTCCCCAGGGTTTATCACCAGCGTGCTGCCCATCTTCTTCTGCGACTGAAGGTGTGAAGAGCCATGGATCACGTAATCGTGTGATTCAATCGAGCGCGGGGTTACTTCGGCGATCTCGTGCACGAGAAGTATTCGCTTACCGCCGACCTCGAAGCTGTGCGGAGACTCATAGATCTCCGTGCCCATCCCCCGCGCAGCATAGGCGCTGAGCGTCTCGCGGTCGCCGTCGTTGCGCCCGAACACTCCCAGCAACGCCATCCCACGCTGGTGAAAGGGCGCAAGGCTGAACGGCGAGCAGTAGTCGCCGGCGTGCATCACCATGCTGACGCCCTTGCTCGCGAACCTCTCGAGAAGATCGGAGATCGCCGGTACGCGATCGTGGCTGTCCGCCATGACGCCTATCTTCATGAGGAAGTCCTCCAGCTCGGAGGGACCTCGTTCCGAACGAGGTCAGCGTAGCTCTCCCGCGCGGTGATCACCGCGAACCTGTCGCCATCGACCAGTACTTCCGCCGGACGCGGTCGCGAGTTGTAGTTCGAGGACATTACGAATCCGTAGGCACCGGTTGACTGAACAGCAAGAAGATCGCCCGGCTGCGCATCGTCGATCTGCCTGTCGAGCGCCAGAAAATCTCCGCTCTCACAAATTGGTCCGACGACATCGGCAACCGTAGTTCGACCACTCGGCCTCACAGCCTCGATCCGGTGAAAAGCATTGTAGTGGGATGGACGCAGAAGGTCGGTCATTCCGGCGTCGGTTATGATGAACTCCTTGCCGCCGCTGCGCTTCCTGTACAAAACGCGTGTGAGCAAAACGCCGGCGTTACCGACCAGAAAGCGACCAGGCTCCAGAATTATTTTGAGGCCCGATCCTCCAACAAGCGCGCCGATGACTTTTCCAAATTGCGAGACGTCGACCGCCCGCTCGGCAGCATCGTAGGTCACGGCGAGTCCACCGCCGATGTCGAGGTACCGCAACGTCACGCCGGTCTCGCGCTCGATTTCTCCGCGAAGATGCAGCAGCCGCTGGAGACCTACCTCGTACGGCGCGAATTGCGAGATCTGAGACCCGACATGCATGTCGAGACCGAGCAGCTCGAGATGCGGGAGCGACGCCGCTACCTTCGCCACCGAAAGGGCCTCGTCGAAGGGAATACCGAATTTCATTCCCTTCTCGCCGGTTCGCGTGTACGGATGCGGTGTGTCGACCAGAACTTCGGGATTCACTCTTAACGCAACCGGCGCCTTTCGCCCGAGTCTTGCCGCGACTCCGTCGAGAACGTGGAGCTCCTGCTCGGACTCGACGTTGAAGAGCAGGACGTCTGCACGCAGAGCCTCCTCCATCTCTCGCTGGGTTTTTCCGACACCGCTGAAAACGATGGCATTGCCGTTATAGCCGGCCTGAAGCGCGCGATAGAGCTCGCCTCCCGACACGATGTCCAGACCCGCGCCGAGCTCGCGAAGAAAAGCGAGAATGGCAACACTGGAGTTCGCCTTGACACTGTAGTGAAGCCGCGCGTCGACGCCCACCAGCGCGCCGGCAAGGTGCGCGTACTGCTCGCGAATTGCCGCGGAGCTGTACACGTAGCAGGGCGTGCCGAGCTCTCCCGCGATGAACTCGAACGCGACGCCCTCGAAATGCGAATTCTCCCTACCTTCGACTTTCCGTTCCGGCGCGCCGCTAGCGCTGACGCGGGTCTTCCGTTCTCCGCTGGCCGCTCGTCCGCCTAGTATGCTTTTGCCCACAGGGCCTCGGTCGTCGACGGCCGGCCGCACTTGAGGCACGTCTTCGGCGGATCAGCCGATCTGAATTCCTCGTCGGGAAGGACGCGAATGGTCGCCTTCGTTTCTTCCTTGATCTCGGCTTCGCACTTGGGATCGCCGCACCAACCGGCATATACAAAGGCCCCGGGACCTTCCATCACTTCGCGAAACTTGTCGTAGGTGATGCCGCCGCGGATGCTATTCGCTTCCCTCCGCTCCCGCGCATCTATCAGCATTGACTCCTGGATCTGGTGCAGCAATTCGGCGGCGTCCTCGCCGACGGATCCCAGCGAGACTGGTTTCTTCTCGCCGGTATCACGGCGCACCATCACCGCCTGGTTCTGGTCGAGATCGCGGGGCCCCAGCTCGAGGCGAAGCGGGATTCCCCTCAGCTCCCACTCGTAGTACTTGGCCCCGGGTTTCATCCCTTCGCGATCATCGACGTGGACGCGGAGCCGTCCGGGAACTCTGCGTTCCCAGCCGAGCAGGCTTTCCTTGACTAAATGCGCCGCAGCTTTGACTCGTCCCTTGTCCTCCTCAGACCGCCAGATCGGAACGATGACGATCTCGATCGGCGACAGCAGCGGAGGAACGCGCAGGCCGTTGTCGTCTCCATGAGTCATGACGAGTGCGCCCACCATTCGCGTCGACACGCCCCAGCTGGTGTTCCACGCGAAATCCACCCCGCCTGCCTCGGTCTGGAATTTCAGATCGAACGCCTTGGCGAAATTCTGGCCGAGGTTGTGAGACGTGCCCGCCTGGAGCGCCTTGTTGTCCTGCATCATACCTTCGCACGAGTAGGTCCGGAGAGCGCCGGCGAATCTCTCCGAGTCGGTTTTCAAGCCGGTGACAACCGGCATCGCCATCCACCCTTCCATGAAGTCGCGATAGACACCAAGCATCCGGCGCGCTTCTTCTTCTGCTTCGTCGTGCGTCGTGTGCGCGGTATGTCCCTCCTGCCAGAGGAACTCCAGAGTGCGGAGGAAGAGGCGCGTGCGCATTTCCCAGCGTACGACATTGGCCCACTGGTTGATGAGCAGCGGCAGGTCGCGATAGCTCTGCACCCACTTCGCGAACATCGCGTAGATGATGGTCTCCGACGTCGGGCGCACGATGAGGGGCTCCTCGAGTTTCTTGCCGCCACCGTGGGTTACTACCGCCGTCTCCGGCGCGAAGCCCTCTACGTGCTCAGCCTCCTTGTGGAGGAAGCTCTCGGGAATGAACAGCGGGAAATAGGCGTTCTGATGGCCGGTGTCCTTGAACATCGTGTCCAGCTGCTGTTGCATGCGCTCCCAGATGCCGTAGCCACGCGGCCTGATGACCATGCAGCCGCGGACCGGCGAATAATCGGCGAGCTCGGAGCGCAGCACCACCTCGTTGTACCACGCGCTGAAATCATCCGCGCGCTTCGTCAGTTTCTTGTCGTCGGCCATTGCGGTAAGCGGGATGCGGAAAGCGTTATAGAGAGTTCAGGAATGTATCGAGAGCGACGCTCTGCTCCGAGCCATTGGCGAGGGTCTTCAACGTGATGTTCCCGTTCGAGTAATCGTCACGACGGAGCAGCACCACCTGCTTAACCCCAACCGTCGAAGCCGTCTTGAGCTGTCGCGCCAATGACTGCGACTTGAGCGCGTACTCGACGCTCCTCGATTTCGCCCGCAATCTGCCGGCGACGGTCATCACTTCGTTGAGCATCGAATCATCATCGGCAGCGACCCAGTAGTCGGTTCCGAAATCAGGCGTTGGAAGCAAATTCCGCGAGCGAAGAAGTTCAGTCAGCACGACGTCACCCATGCCGAACCCGAGCGCCGGGAGATCCACGCCGCCGATCGCCTTGAGCAGGTCATCGTACCGACCGCCGCCGCAAATGGCGCGAAATTCTCCCTTGGCGTCGAACAGCTCGAAGACCTTGCCTGTATAGTAAGCGAGACCCCGTACTATCGAGAGATCGAAATCCACCCACTCGCCCACGCCGAGCGCGTCGAGAAAGTTGAGGTACTCTCTCATGTGGGTGATCGCTTCCATTACATGGGGAGAGCCACGAAACTCGGCCGCCAACGCATTGAGGTCTCCACTCCGCTCGAGGACACGGGTCAATCCACGTCGGCCCTGCTCGCTGGAAACCGCCTTGTCGACCTTTTCGAGGGTGACCTCGCGCGGCTCACGTCCGATCTTGTCGATTGCAGCGAAGACCGCGGGTGTCTCCTCGGGCTTCACGCCGACGTCTTTGAGAATGGCCGCCAGTAACTGGCGATCGGAGACACGCGCCCTCACGTCGGCCGCGCCGAGACCAACCGCGCGCATCACATCGATCGCCAGTGCAAGGAGCTCCGCATCGGCGACAACGGATGCCTCGCCGATGATGTCGGCGTTCAGCTGGAAATGTTCGCGCAACCTTCCTTTCTGTTGCCGCTCATACCTGAACAGCTGGGGGATCGAAAACCACCGAATCGGTTTGCGCATCGCGTTAGCTTTGGCGGCCACCATGCGGGCAAGAGTCGGAGTCATCTCCGGCCGCAGCGCCACATCCCGATCGCCTTTGTCGGTAAAAGTGTAAAGCTGACCGACGATTTCTTCGCCGCTTTTTCTGGTGTAGAGGTCGAGCGGCTCGAGGGGAGGCCCATCGTATTCCACGAACCCGTACTTTCGGGCGACGTCACGCCACACCGACATGAGATAATTGCGGGTGGCAAGCTGTTCTGGATAGAAGTCTCGAAATCCGGGCAACGCCCCCTGTGACATTCAGGAAAGCTACCCGGCGAATGGAGAGAGGTGCAAGCGTGACATTGCGTCGCCCACGGTGTGAAACGAGCCGGTTATCAGAACAGTGCCGATACCGTTCTGTGCTGACGACAGCGCACTGACGAAATCCGGCTGGGCGTCGGCGACGAGCCCGCGCTCTTCCGCGAAAGACGCGGCGTCCGCCGGATTCCAGCGACGCTCCTCCGGCGCCGATGGCGCGCTGGTAAAAACGAATTGATCGATCGCCGGTGCCAGCTCCTCGACGATTCCTCTCCAGTCCTTGTCCGAGAGCACGGCGATCAGTGCGGTACGCGGTCTCGGAAGATCGAGATCGTTGATGGTTTTGGCGACGGTTCGGGCGCCGGCGGGATTGTGAGCGACGTCGAGCACAATATTCCCAACGCGCTGGAAGCGACCGGGCAGAAACACACTGCCCAGAGCGCGCGATAAATCACCTGAAGACGGTAGCCAGTTTTTCCCTAACGCCTCAATTGTTGCCATCGCCGTCGCCGTGTTTCGCGCCTGGTATTCTCCGAGCAGCGGAGTGGTAACGCGTTGACGGTTTTCATTCGCCGTTAGAGTGAACGACGTTCCAGCCAGCGACACTTCGGCATCCCCGACTGTGTAGCGTTCGTCGAGCATGATGACGTCGGAGGCTCCCGCATCCCTGGCACAATTGGCTAACAGCTCCCGAATTCCCGAATCGGGCTCGCCGATGACGGCCGGCACGCCGGGCTTGAAGATGCCCGCCTTCTCTTTAGCAATCGCTTCGAGAGTGTCGCCGAGGAGATCGGTGTGGTCGAGTCCGATCGACGTCACGGTCGCTACACGGGGCATCAAGACGTTCGTCGAATCGAGACGGCCGCCCAAGCCAGTCTCGATCACGCAGAAATCGACTTGCTTCTGCGCCAGCCAGTCAAAGGCCAACGCGGTAGTGACTTCGAAGAAGCTCGCGCCAAGTTCCTCCGCGAGAGGGATCCACTCCCGCAGCCAATCGAGGACTTCACGCTCAGAAATCGACTCGCCATTGACCGTTATGCGCTCGCGGAAGTCGATCAGGTGTGGCGAGGTGTACCTGCCAACTCTCAAGTTCCGCGCGCGCAATAAAGCCTCGCAGGTCGCCACCACGCTGCCTTTTCCGTTTGTGCCCGCGACGTGGATTGCCGCGATCTTCCGCTGCGGCGAGCCCATTTTGAGGAGAAGCGCTTCGGTGCGCTCCAGACCTGGTTTGATACCGCCGGTGGTACGCGCGAAGAGATCCTTGATCGCCTCGCCGTAAGTCGTCAGGAAGTCGTCCAACCCGCCGAGGCCGGCTTACCGCTCATGTGGCGGAGCAATTGTCCCACCGTGCGCTTCAGCTCCGCACGCGACACGACGGAATCGACGATTCCATGCTCGAGGAGAAATTCCGCAGTCTGGAAGCCTTCGGGCAATTCCTGCCCGATTGTCTGCTTGATCACACGCGGCCCGGCGAAGCCGATCACCGCGCCCGGTTCGGCGAGGATCGCATCGCCGAGCATCGAGAAGCTGGCGCTCACTCCGCCGGTCGTCGGATTCGTGAGAATCGAGACGTAGGGAATGCGGCGCTCGGAAAGCTGGGAGAGAATCGCTGCGGCCTTTGCCATCTGCATCAGTGAGAGCACACCCTCCTGCATTCGCGCTCCACCAGAAGCAGAAATGATGATCAGCGGATACTTGCGTTCGATCGCGAGCTGTCCGAGGCGCGCGATCTTCTCGCCGACGACAGACCCCATCGAGCCACCCATGAAAGCGAAATCCATCACCGCGAGACAAACCGGCATCCCACCGAGCTGGCCCGTGAACGTGAGAATCGCGTCACCCTCTCCAGCGTTGGTCGTGGCTTTCTTGAGACGGCCCTCGTAATCGGGAAATCCGAGCGGATCGGTGGAGCGGATCTCGATCTCGGTTTCCTCGGCTGTGCCTTCGTCGAGGAGGATCGCCGCATACTCACTGGCGCGGATGCGACGGTGGTGGCCGCAGTTGGGGCAGACATTCAGGTTGCGGACGAACTTCTCGCGCAGATCCGTGTGCCCGCACTGGTCGCACTTCTCCCAGGCGTCGGGCGGAATCTCGTGTTTTTCGTGCCGGGGAAGGCGGGGCTTTTTTTCCTTACGGAACCAGGCCATTCGGCAATTTATGCCAGAGCTTGGTTCTTCAGAAGTGCGCTCCGGGTAGTTCTTCTACCTATAGAGCGAAAGAGCGCTGCCCCGGCCTTCTCCCGAGATCCGCAGGAGTATTCCGACGGCAAGCCAGCTGGCAAGCATGAAGGAACCGCCGTAGCTGAAAAACGGAAGCGGGATTCCGGTGATCGGCATCAGGTTGAGCGTCATGCCGACGTTAACCAGCACGTGAACGAACCAGCCGGCCATCAATCCAAATGCGACGAGGCTGCTGTAGGAATCGTTCGCGCGCTCAGCGACCTGGGTGATACGAAGGAAAAGCCAGAGGAACAGCGCCAGAGCAACCGTCACTCCGATGAACCCGAGCTCTTCACCGACTACTGAGAAAATGAAATCGGTGTGCTGCTCCGGCAGAAACGCCAGCCGCTTCTGCGTTCCGAGGAGGTATCCCTGTCCGGCGAATCCACCCGACCCGATGGCAACCTTGGACTGAATGACGTGGTATCCGGATCCGCGCACGTCGGCGGTTGGATCGAGAAACGTCTTCAGACGATTCTGCTGGTACGGAGCCAGCTTCTCCCACATGAGCGGGGCGACGACGCCGGTGGCGACGTTCAGGACCATCAGCACGATTCCTTCGATCAAATAGGGCCGGTACCACAGAACGAGCGCGAGCAGTATGAAAAACCACGCACCCCACAATCCGACGCTGAATGAAAGAATCAAACTGATTGCCGGACTCGCGATCAGAATCAGCAGCGGCCAGGCAACGCCGGCCCAGTAAAGCATCGCGAAGAAAATCCCGATGAATACGATACCGGTGCCCAGGTCCGGTTGGAGCATGATGATCGTCCAGGGGATGCCCACAACCAGTGCGGGCTTCCAGAGATCGAGCAATGATTTCGGAGTCTCCCGCTGGTTGGCGAGAACCTTGGCCAGCATCAGGACGACCGTGACCTTCGCGATCTCCGACGGCTGGCCGATACGATGACTACCAATGGCGAGCCAGCTCTTTGTGCTCGCCGCCGTGCCTGCTCCTTTGCCGATCACCAGTGTCAGGGCCAGCAGGAATACCGACAACGCATAGAGCGGAGTTGTCATCCACTCGATGAACCGCACTGACGAATGACCGACGGCGTAGGCAAAGCCAAGCCCGATCAGAAGCCACAGTATCTGTGACTTGTATACGGTCGCGACGGCGGTGGGCGTATCAGTCTGCCCCGCCGAGTAAACCATGGCGATGCCGAAGAGCGATAGCGCTCCGGCGGCCGCGAGGAGCTTGAAGTCGGAGACGATCGGCCGGCTCATCATCCTTCGTCCATCGTTGCCTGGATCGGCGCGACCTTGAGGAAGTGAGAAATGATGGCTGATGCAATGTGAGCCGCGCGTGAGCCGTGCAAACCGAATTCCAGCAGAACGGCGACGACGATCTTCGGATTGTCAGCCGGCGCAAATCCGACGAACCAGCCGTGATCCGCACCGCCGGGGTTCTGCGCTGTTCCTGTCTTGCCCGCCAGCACCGCTTTTTCGCCCGTCGATGTCGTGCCGGTGAGCGCCGAAGCAGCCGCCGTTCCGCCTGCCTCTGTTACAGCCTTTAGTCCTTCGAGCAAAGCCGTCTGCAGCTCGGGAGAAACCTTGTAAATCGGCTTCCGCTGTGTCACGAGATGAGCGATCTCTGGCCTCGCAGCAGTGCCGCCGCTCGCCAACGCGGTGTAAAACTTGGCCATGTTGACCACGGTCTGAGAATTCGCCCCTTGACCGATCGCCAGGTTGAGCGTCTCTGCGTTGCTCCAGTTGCGCGGCCCGTACTTCTTGTCGTAGTACTCGGTGGCGTACGGCCAGTAAGGCTGGTTCTCCTCGGGGAGATCGATGCCCGACTTGTCGCGCATTGTGAGAGAGATTCCACCCGCGATGAGTTTGGTCAAGCCGATTTTCAACCCGAGCTGGTAGAAATAAACGTCGCAGGAATGTTTGATCGCATCTTCCAGACTCAGGGAGCCATGTCCACGCTTATCCCAGCACCGGAAGTAGCGATTCCCAAACTGGTAGCCTCCGGTGCACGGAACCGGCATGTGATCCTTCGGCGTAGCGACCCCGTTTTGCAGCGCGATCACCGACGTGGCGAGCTTGAAAGTCGAGCCCGGCGGGTAACGTCCCTGAATCACCTTGTTTACCAGCGGACGCCGCTTGTCCTCGAGTAGCTGCTTGTAGTAATCGACCGGGATTCCGCCGGTGAACTTGTTCGGATCCCAACTCGGCGCACTGTACAACGCGAGAACAGCACCGGTGCTCGGATCGATGGCGATCGCTCCGCCCTGAAGCGAGTCTGCAAAAATCCCCGCGGTGAATTTCTGAAGATCCAGGTCGATGTTGGTGTAGAGAGGCGGAGCGCCCTCCGGATTGAGATCGGGACGCGGACCTTCGCCCCGAACCGGACGTCCGCGCGCATCGACTTCATCGAAGCGCACTCCCTCTCGGCCGTGGAGAATGTTCTCGTACTGCTTCTCGAGGCCCGCTTTGCCGATTTGCTGGCCGGGTTTGTAGTTGGCGTACTTCGGATCGTTGAGCTCGCCTTCAGTGATTTCGCCCGTATAACCGACAAACGATGCGACGTCCGGTCCGTCGGGATAGTAGCGCTTCGGAACCGACTGGATGATCAGCCGCGGATAATCGAGGCGGTGCTCTTCGAGAACCGACACGATGTCGATCGAAGCATCTGGAATGATTACCGTCGGGCGGGTTGGCGCTCTGCGATACCGCCTGATCGCCAGACTCATGTCGTTCTGCGTCAGCTGCAGTGTCGGTGCAAGCTGGGCTAGGGCGGCCCGCAGGCTGTCGACGTTTGGCGCAGTGATCGAAACGGAATAGGCGGGCAGATTCTCTGCTATAACCTTTCCGTACTTGTCGTAAATGATTCCGCGGGGGGCGGGGAGCGGAATGGGACGCAGCCGGTTCTCCTCGGACTGCATCACGTACTGATTATGCTTGAGCACCTGCGTGTTGAAGAAAGCCCCGACCAGTCCGACGAAGCCCAAGGCCAGGAATAGCGAGCTCATTCTTGCCCGGCGGGCAACATCGTTAGGGTGAAAGCTCATGTGGGTGCAGGCTCCAGCAGCGGTCTCATTAGGAACAGTAACAGAACGCCCACGGCCGCGGTAACCGCTGCCGAGAGCGGTGACCAGAGGAGAAGCTGCTGCAGAAGCTCGACGCCTTTCACGCGCTGCTCACCCACGAAGTAGATGATGTCGAACACCCACTTGCCGAGAAAGAAGAAGAACGCGTTGAGCACGAGATTGTCGGCGAAGAAAACGGCCTTCAGATAGGAAGCGCCGAACCCAACCACCGTCATCGCGATCGCACCTGCTCCCAGCGCGTCGGGCGCCAGCGAATCCGAGATCAAGCCGAGCACGAAGCCGATCACCGCCGCTGTGGCGGGTCTCACCCGCACCGAAGCCAGCAACAGTGCCAACACCAGGAAGTCCATCGGCGCACGCCACCCCAGCAAAGGGCGGAGCGTGTAGTGGAGGACGACGAAGATGAGGAAGCTGATTACTGCGCGAATCGCTCCGCCCACGTTCATCGTCTTGCTCCCGGTCGAATGGGTGTGGTGTCTGTTCTGACTGAGTCGCGTCTGGGAACGGTGTCTGCCCGTCTCGCGGCGCTGTCGGCAGCAGCTGCCCGGCGCGCAGCAGCTCGCTGAGCGGCGGCTCGAGCCGCGGCTCGCGCGGCGACCGCCTCGGCGCTTGTGTCAGTGGCCGCGGGTGTTGTCGGCGTCACGCCCAGCGGAGGAGTGCCGTTGGCGGCGGCAATCGAGTCTATCACCGCGCGCCGGGCCGCGGCTTCAGCGAGCGCCGCAGCCTTCGCGGCGGAATCACCCGAAACTACAATACGCTGCGCCGCCTGATCTGCCTGCGCGACGCTCTCCCAGACACCGTCCAGCCCTTTGGCGAGCCGCTCACGGCGAAGGATCATCACCGAATAGACGTCGGCAGGATTCACAGCCGGTTGAAGCAAATAGGTTCGCGCCCAGCCTTCACTGGTTTTGATTTCCTGCAGCACGGTCCCAACCGGAATTCCACGCGGCCAGACGCCACCCCAGCCCGAGCTCACGATCAGCGCTCCGGGTTTGAGAGTGGCTCTAAACGGCACCCCACGAAGCTCCATCAGATATCCGCCGGTCGCGCTGGTGAGGTGCGCCTGTGCGATTCCGAATGCGGTGCCATCTGGAGACATGGCGCTGACACGAAAGTCGGGATGCGTCCAGAGAAGCGCGTGGCTCATCGTCGGATCGACCTGGTCGACGAAACCAACGAGGCCTTCCGGCGCGACCACCGGGCTCATTCGTTCGACCCCCGCTCGCGATCCGGCACTCAGGATGACAGTGGTCTCGTCGCGAACGCCGCGACCGTGGAGCGCCTCGGCGGGGACGAAGCCCGTGCGAATTCGCGATCCGAGCCCGATAATTTTTCTTAACCGCTCGTTCTCCGACTCCAGAGCAGCGGCCTTCATCGAGCCGAGCGAGAGGCTGTCGAGGTGCGCTTGCTTCGGCTCGGCCGAGAGAAGCGATTCCCGGCCCCGCTCGGCGTTCTCCTGAAGGAGTACCAGCGGCGCCAGGAAGCTGCGGCGCATGCCGGTGGCGACCGGGTCGCGCAAGGTGTTCGGTAGAGCGCGGGCTGCGAACGCCAGAGCGATGCACGTCCCAAGAATTATCAGATCGAACCGGGTGTTGCTGCGTATGGCGCGAGCCACGTGTTACCTCAAGTCGCTAGGACAGACCAGTATTTCGCCTCGTCATCAAGAATACGGCCTGTACCCCGAACTACACAGGTCAGCGGGTCTTCGTCGACGTGAATTGGAAGTCCAGTCTCCTGCGAGAGCAGAACGTCCAGGCCGCGTATGAGAGCGCCACCGCCCGTCATCACTATCCCGCGGTCGACGATGTCGGCAGCGAGCTCGGGCGGGGTGATCTCCAGTGCCCGTCTCACCGCGTCGACGATCTGCTGAATGGGCTCCTGCACCGCATCGCGGATCTCCGACGAGTGCACGCGCACCGTCTTGGGGATCCCTGATACAAGATCCCTGCCTTTGACGTCCATTTCTCTCTCGTCGCCCACCGGAGCCGCGGATCCGATCTGGATTTTCACCTGTTCGGCCGTCGATTCACCGACGAGGAGATTGTAGTTCTTGCGCATGAACTGAACGATCGCCATGTCCAGCTCATCGCCACCCGTTCGGATCGATGTGTCGCTGACGATGCCCGATAGCGCGATGACTGCGATCTCGGTGGTGCCGCCGCCGATGTCTATCACCATGTTGCCGGTCGGGGTTTCAACCGGCAGACCGACGCCGATCGCCGCCGCCATCGGCTCGGCGACCATGAAGACTTCCTTTGCGCCGGCTCCGAGTGCCGAGTCGCGCACCGCGCGCTTCTCCACCTCGGTGATTCCGGACGGGACGCAGACGATCACCCGAGGCTTCACCTTGAAGACGTGATTCTCGATGATCAGCGCCAGGAAATAGCGCAGCATCTTCTCGGTCACGTCGAAGTCCGCGATGACTCCGTCCTTCATTGGACGAACCGCGATCACGCCTTCGGGGGTGCGGCCGAGCATACGCTTCGCTTCGAGCCCCACGCCTTTGATTTTTTTCGTCTCGCGATCGAGAGCGACTACCGACGGCTCGTTGAGCACGATGCCTTCGCCCTTGACGTAGATCAGTGTATTTGCGGTGCCGAGATCGACGGCGATCGCATTCGCCGGAAAAAGCGCACCCGGCTTGAAGAATGGCCAGCGCATTAGTTCAAATATGAATCGGGTGGTGTATACGGCAAGGCAAACGCCTCAGCGACAGCGGGGTATGTCACTTTTCCGTCTACTATGTTGAGTCCCTTCCTTAACGGAAGGTTGTCCTTGAGCGCCTGCTTCCATCCCTTCTTCGCCAGCTGCATTGCGTAGGGGAACGTCGCATTGGTCAAAGCGAGCGTCGACGTGCGCGGCACGCCGCCGGGCATGTTGGCCACTCCGTAATGAATGATTCCGTCCACCACGTAAGTTGGATTCTCGTGCGTCGTCGCATGAATGGTCTCGACGCAACCACCCTGGTCAATGGCCACATCAACGATCACTGATCCTGGCTGCATTGTCTTAAGGTCTTCGCGGCGAATGAGTCGTGGAGCGACGGCGCCCGGAATGAGTACCGCTCCCACCACCAGGTCCGCGGTGGAGATCTGCTCCAGGATGTTATGACGATTGGAATAGATGAGTGTGACGTTGGCCGGCATTACGTCCGACAGATAACGCAACCGCTCGAGCGATAGATCGAGCACCGTCACTTTGGCGCCGAGTCCAGCCGCCATCTTCGCCGCGTTGATTCCGACGATCCCGCCGCCGAGGATCACCACCTTGCCCGGCGCCACACCCGGCACGCCTCCGAGCAGCACGCCGCGCCCACCGTAGATCTTCTCGAGGTACTTGGCGCCTTCCTGGACCGCCATGCGGCCCGCGACCTCTGACATCGGCGTCAGCAACGGTAATTCTCTGGAAGGCAATTCGACTGTCTCGTAAGCAATGCACGTCGCACCGCTCTGGATGTGAGCCTGAGTCAGCTCCTTGTCGGCAGCGAAATGGAAGTAAGTGAAGATCACCTGGCCTTTGCGCATGCGCGGCCATTCAGGCTTGATCGGCTCCTTCACCTTCATGATCATGTCGGCTTCGCGCCAAACAGCATCCGCATCGGCACCGATTTTCGCGCCGACAGACGTGTACGCGGAATCCGGGAACCCGCTGCCTTCTCCGGCTCCCTTCTCCATCATGACGCTATGTCCGGCCCCGACAAGTGCTTCCGCGCCAGCAGGCACCAGCGCCACGCGATTCTCGTTGGTCTTTATCTCTTTCGGAACGCCGATCTTCATGGAATTAGAGATTGCTTTTGACTGAGTGGTGGACGCGACCCATTTTCGTCGCGGCTAAGCTGCCGATTTTGGTCCCAGTGTTACCAACGTTTGCAGCGATGGCGAAAAGTAAGCTTTACAGAGTCCCGAAACAGTTTCCATGTCGATGGTATCGACCAGTGCGAGGACTTCATCGAGTGTTCGGTAAGGCTCGTCATAAAGCTCCACTCCGGCCGCTCGATACATTCTGGAGCTCGGGCTCTCCAGCGAGAGTGTAATCTGTCCTTTCAGTTGGCTTTTTCCAGCGGCAAGCTCGACTTCCGTGAGTCCGTTCGCTGATAGGTTCTCCATCTCCTCGTTGATCGCGTCGACCGCAGCGCGCGCAGTCTCGGGAGCCGTTCCGACGTAAACACCGTGCATTCCGGCGTCCTCGTGGAAAGACTGAAACGAGTAAACCGAGTAGGCGAGCCCAAGCTCTTCCCGAACGCGCTGGAATAGGCGCGAGCTCATACCACCTCCAAAGAGCATCCCGATCATACTCATGGCGTAACGCCTGGGATCGCTGTGCGCGAAGGTCGCGCTCCCAATGACGATGTGTGTCTGTGCAGTATCTCGCTCGAAATGAAGGGCAACAGGAGCCTGCACGATTGGAGCCGGAGATGTCAGCGGCGGCAGTCCCCCGCGCGGCACGTCCGTCCAGCCCGTCGATTCGAGCGTATCGAGAAGTGCGTCGTGCTCTACGTTGCCCGCCGCGGCGAAGACGATCTGGTCGGGATGATAAGCGCGCGAGTGCAGCGCGCGCAGATCCGACGGGGTGAGGGCACTGACGGTCTCGCGGGTGCCCAGAATCGAATATCCGTAAGGATGGGTTCCCCACATCTGGGCGTTGTGCAGCTCGAAAACCAGATCGTCCGGCGTGTCGTCGACGGTGTTGATCTCTTCCAGAACGACTTTCCGCTCGAGGGCGAGATCGGACGCCCGGAGAACCGGACGGAATATCAGATCAGCCAGAACATCCGCGGCCTGCGGGAGATGCTCGTCGAGAACCTTTGCCTGATAAGCGGTGTGCTCGCGAGCGGTGTAAGCATCCAGCGAGCCGCCGAGGACTTCCAGCACGAGCGCCAGCTCCTTTGCGCTGCGCTTCGGCGTCCCCTTGAACACCATGTGCTCGAGCATGTGAGAGACGCCCATTTTGTCGGCGCTCTCATGGAGTGATGCCGCGCGAACCCATGCCCCCAAAGCGACCGACCGTACTCCCGGCATGTATTCCGAGAGTACGGTCAGCCCGTTCGCCAGAACGGTACGGCGCAGCTCAGAGCCTGCGGCCTGCGCAGCGAGGGTCACTCGCGCGAGCGCCCTCCGCCCCCGCCATTTCTTCCACGACCACCGCGTCCACGACGCGGCCGCTCACCGCGATCGCCACCTTCCGAACGCTCGCCAGACTCTTCGACCTCACCAGCTTCGCTGCCGGTCTCGGCGCCAACCGCTGCGAGTGCGGGAGCCTCACTGCTTCCCTCCTCCCGCCTGCCACCTCCCGCCTCCCCTTCCGGTTTTGGCGTCAGAGCCTTCATCGAAAGACGAAGCCGTCCACGCTCATCGCGATCGAGAAGCTTGACCTTCACGCGGTCGCCCTTCTTGACGACGTCTTCGGTCTTCTCGGTGCGGCCGTGCTTCAGCTCGGAGATGTGCACCAGGCCCTCGGTGCCCGGCATGATCTCGACGAAAGCGCCGAAGGCCGTCGTGCTCTTGACGTTGCCCTCGTAAGTCTCGCCGATCACCGGCTCCGCGGTGAGCGCCTGGATCATCTGACGCGCTCTCTCCATCGCTTCGCCACCGACAGCCGCAATCGTAACCAGACCCGTATCGTCGACCGTGATCTCGGCGCCAGTCTCTTCCTGGATGCCGCGGATCGTCTTGCCCTTCGGTCCGATGAGATCTCCGATCTTCTCCGGATTGATGTTCATCGTCACAATACGCGGAGCGTACGGCGAGAGGTCAGCGCGCGGCTCGGCCAGTGCCTTCGACATTTCGCCGAGAATGTGAAGTCTTCCCTCGCGCGCCTGGGCCAGGGCTTCCTTCACGATCTGGAAGCTGAGTCCTTCGATCTTGATGTCCATCTGGATCGAAGTGATTCCGTGCTCGGTGCCCGCGACCTTGAAGTCCATGTCGCCGAGATGGTCTTCGGTGCCAAGGATGTCGGTGAGAATCGCGTACTTGTTGCCTTCCTTGATCAGTCCCATCGCGACACCGGCGACGGCAGAGCGAAGCGGTACGCCGGCATCGAACAGCGCCAGAGCGCCACCACACACCGACGCCATCGACGACGACCCATTGGACTCGAGAATGTCCGACACAATGCGAATCGTGTATGGGAAATCCTCGAACGCCGGCAGCACGCCCTGCAGCGCGCGCTCGGCCAGGTTGCCGTGCCCGATCTCTCGACGGCTGGTGCCGCGCATTGGGCGGACTTCACCCGTGGAGAAAGGAGGGAAGTTGTAGTGAAGCATGAACGACTTCGTGGACTCGCCTGCTTCATCGATGCTATCGAGCCGCTGAACGTCGTTGGCGGTTCCCAGCGTCACCACGACAAGTGCCTGGGTCTGCCCGCGAGTGAAGAGCGCTGAGCCGTGCGCGCGCGGAAGCACCTTGGTGTCGATCGTGATCGGTCGCACTTCCTTGGTGTTGCGGCCATCGACTCGTAGTCCGGACTCGAGAACCTGCGAGCGCAGCGAGTGGTACTCGACGTCGCCGACGAGGCCCGAGATGTCCTTCGAGTTGTCCGGGAATTCGGTGACCAGCTGCTCGGTTGCCTGCTTCTTCACCAGCTCCACCGCTTCGATGCGGGTGTGCTTGTCCTTTTGGTTGATCGCTTCGACGATCTTTCCCTTGACCAGCGCGTCGACGCGCGCCTTGATCGCGACGGGAGTCTCTGCCTTCTTCCACTCCATCTTCGGCTTGCGGGCCTGACCCAGCAGCTCTTCCTGAATGGCGATGAGCTCCTGAATGCCGCGCTGTCCGACATTCAGTGCTTCGATCACGTCGGCTTCGGAAACTTCGAGCGCTCCGCCCTCGACCATCATGATCGAGTCCTTCGACGCGGCGAGGACGATGTCCATGTCGCTGTATGGGAGCTGCTGGAAGGTCGGGTTGAGGATCCAATTCTCCTGGACGCGTCCGACGCGCACGGCGGCGATCGGGCCCATGAATGGGATCTTCGAGGAGTTGATCGCGAACGACGCGGCGACGAGCGCCATCACGTCGGCGTCATTTTCCTGGTCGGCGGAGATGACGTAGATGAAAACCTGAACTTCGTTCTTGAATCCTTCCGGAAAGAGCGGGCGGATCGATCTGTCGATGATTCGCGCCTTGAGGATTTCCGGATCGGAGGGGCGTCCTTCCCGCTTGATGAAGCCGCCCGGGATTTTGCCGGCGGCGTAAGCCTTGTCCTTGTACTCGACGAGGAGGGGGAAAAACGGGAGGGGACTTTCGTTGTCACTGACAGTTACTGCCGCGAGAACCATCGTCTCGCCGAACTGCACTAGAGCGGATCCTGCCGCCTGCTTCGCCATGCGGCCTGTCTCGATGACGAGGCGTCTTCCGGCGAAAGTTCTTTCGATGCGTTGCATATGTGTTGTTGTTGTCTCTGTGTAGCACAAACCGCGCGGAATCGCATTGTGCGCCGCGCGGTGAGATCAAGAATCCAGATTAGTACCGGAGTCCAAGATCAGCGATGATCTTTCGGTAACCCTCGAGATCAGTACGCCTCAGGTAGTCGAGGAGGCGACGCCGTCTACCAACCATCTTGAGCAGCCCGCGACGGCTGTGATGATCCTTCGCGTGGGCGCGGAAGTGGTCGGTCAGATAGTTGATTCTTTCTGTGAGAAGCGCGACCTGAACTTCGGTCGACCCGCTATCGTCTTTGTGCGTGCGGTACTTCTCTACGGTGGGTGTT
>JBJMOT010000085.1:0-6090 GCA_045803585.1 Gemmatimonadaceae bacterium | reverse complement strand
GACCCACGAGCTCTCAACAGAGCTTCGCTTCAGCCGCTCGCACGACGAAGACGCGACTCTGCTGTGGCGCGAGCCACAGAATGCCGATGGCACGAGCGCTGGACCTTCCATTCAGGGCGAGCTCGACGCCAATGACGGTGTAACCAAGCAGTTCACGGGACAGCTCGATTACACCAGGCCTCTCTGGAACAGAGCCAAGCTCGAGTCCGGCCTCAAGGAAACCGACCGCTGGCTCGACAAGGGATTCCTCGTCCTCAAGGACGACCTCGGCGATGGCAATTGGGTGCCCAGCAATCTCAGCAACACCTTCAAATTCGACGAAGGCGTGCACGCTGGTTACGGAGTCCTCAGCCAGACCGTGGGCAAGTGGAACCTGCAGGGTGGCCTCCGCGCTGAATGGTCGTCGCGCAACTTCGATTTGGCGGGCGAGGCGGCGGTGCCGTACAACTATCACAGCCTGTTCCCGAGTGGCGTGATCCTGTACAACTTCAGCGAGCAGACCAATGCCAAGATCAGCTACTCGCGCCGCATCCGTCGCCCCGGTACTCAGGAACTCAATCCGTTCCCCCAGTTCTTTGATCAGCAGAACGTCTTCATCGGCAATCCGCTGCTCAATCCAGAGTACACCGATGCGATCGAGCTTGGTCTGAGCAAGACGGGTCAGCTCGGATCGATTCAGCTTTCACCCTTCTACCGCCACACCACCGACATCATCCGTGTTGACATCAACACGGCCGATACGGTCGACAACCGCGAGGTAACGTCGGTGAGCTTCCAGAACCTGGATAAAGCGGATTCGTGGGGAACCGATTTGAACGGCAACCTTCGCCTCGGACCGAAGCTCAATGCATTCGGCGGATTCAACCTGTTCAAGATGGTGACCGATGGCGGCTCGCAGTCGGCGCTTTCATCGAATGCGGTTACGTGGTCAACTCGTTTTAATGCGACCACACAGCTGACACCAACGGTCATACTCCAGGGCAACTACTTCTATCGCGCCCCGGTGAAAATCGAGAAGGGCAGGTTCTCGGCGATGCAGATGGCTGCCATAACCGTGCGCAAGAAGATCGATGGTGACAACATGAGCGTCGCTGTCCGCTTCCAGGATCCGTTCAACACCATGAAGTTCCGGATCCAGGCTGGCGATGACAATCTTCAGCAGATCACCGCTCGCAGGTTCGGAGTGAGAGCGACCTACTTCACGTTCCAGTGGAATTACGGCCAGGCGCCGAAAGTTCGTCTGCCCCAGCAGGAGCAGGCACCGCCACCCGTATTCCAGTAGCATTCTCGGTATGACGCGTTTGCCAGCCCGTCTCAGTCAATGAATGGAGACGGGGTGGCAGACGAGGCCGATAAGGGGCGAAACCCTCACGACCTCTAGACCGAAACCGAACAATGCCATACTTTTAGCTATGGCAACCACAAGTCGGCCAGCGACATCGAAAAAGCCCGCCACCCCGGCAAAAACCGGAAGCGGGCTTTCGCGCATTAAGGGGCCGGCGTCCCAGGAAATCGGATTGCCGAGGGTTAGGAACGACGTCGTTTTAACGTTCGATGACGTTCTGCTTTCGCCCCGACACTCTCTGGTTCATCCCAAGGACGTCAGCACGAGCTCGCGGTTTACCCGTGGCATCTCGCTCAACGTGCCTTTCTCCTCCGCCGCCATGGACACCGTCACGGAATCCGACATGGCAATGGCGATGGCCCGCGCCGGGGGAATCGGCGTCATCCACAAGAACATGTCGATCGACCGGCAGGCAGCCGAAGTCGATCGGGTGAAGCGCTCTGAGAGCGGCATGATCCTGAATCCGATTACCCTCTCGCCTGAAGGGACTCTCCGCGAAGCAGTCGCGCTGATGAGGCGATTCAAAATTTCCGGCGTCCCGGTCGTGAACCGCGATGGCCAGCTCGTTGGCATCATTACGAATCGCGACCTCCAGTTCGAACGGAATCTCGATCGACCACTGCGCGAAGCGATGACGTCGAAGAATCTCGTCACCGCGCCCGTTGGAACTACCCTCGAAGAAGCCGAGGCAATTCTGGGGCAGCATCGCATTGAGAAACTTCCGGTGGTGGATGAGAAGGGTACCCTGCGTGGGTTGATCACCGTCAAGGACATCCACAAGCGGCGGGATTTCCCGAACGCAAACAAGGACCAGCACGGCAGGTTGCGGGTCGCAGCTGCCATTGGCGCATCGAATTATCGGGATCGTGCCCGCGCGCTCGTCGAGGCCGGCGTCGATGTCCTCGTCGTTGATACAGCGCATGGCCATTCTGAGGGCGTTCTCGAGGCCACCGCCAACGTCCGTGAGATGTTCCCCGACGTGCAGCTCGTGGCCGGCAACATCGCCACCCGAGAGGGCGCGCGTGCTCTCGTCGAGCGCGGCGTCGACGCCGTGAAAGTCGGCGTTGGGCCTGGCTCGATCTGCACAACACGAATCGTGACTGGGGTCGGCGTCCCTCAATTGACGGCGATCCTCGACGCCGTCGAAGGCGCCGGAGATGTACCGGTGATCGCTGATGGCGGGATCAAGTATTCGGGCGACATCGTAAAGGCTCTCGCTGCCGGCGCTTCGAGCGTGATGATGGGCTCGATGCTGGCAGGGACCGAAGAAAGTCCTGGCGAATCGCTACTGCTCGAGGGTCGTCGCTTCAAGATGATTCGTGGCATGGGCAGTCTCGCCGCCATGCAGGACGGCAGCGCCGACCGGTATTTCCAGGAAGGCGAGATGAGCGCCAAGAAACTGGTGCCCGAAGGCATCGAAGGTCGCGTCCCGTACAAAGGGCCGGTTAGCGACGTACTCTTTCAGATGGTCGGTGGTCTGCGCAGCGGAATGGGGTACGTTGGCTGCGCGGATATCGAGCAGCTTCGCACCGAGGCCGAGTTCGTGCGGATCACCAGCGCGGGCCTGCGGGAGTCCCACCCCCACGACGTTACCATTACGCGAGAGGCACCAAACTACTCGCTGTAGTCGCTTGACATGGCCGCGCGAGCGGCGGCAAACTTGTTGCGCCCGTCGTCTAATGTATACAGAACGGAACGCCTGACCATTCACGCTTTCGGAGATTCCTAATGGCTCTAGGTACGAGGAAAAGCATCGCCGTCCTGCAGGCGGAGGCCGCTGGAGAGTCCGAGGGGCACACGCTACGCCGCGCTCTTGGCGCTCTGAACCTCACCACGCTGGGCATCGGTGCGATCATCGGGGCCGGCATCTTCGTGCTCACAGGTACCGCGGCCGCACAATACGCCGGACCGGCGATCGTCATCTCCTTCATCGTCTCTGGACTGGGCTGCCTCTTCGCTGGGCTCTGCTATTCCGAGTTCGCCAGCATGATTCCGGTTGCGGGAAGCGCTTATACCTACGCTTACGCGACGCTCGGCGAGTTCATCGCATGGATCATTGGCTGGGATCTGATGCTCGAGTACCTGTTCGGCGCCTCAACTGTCGCCGTCGGTTGGTCAGGCTACTTCACAGCCTTCATGGACCAGATCGGCCTCCATATGGGAACTACTTTTACCAGCGCCCCGTATGCTTATGCCGACGCGCCGAAATACGATCCGGTGACCCACGCGCTGACGCAGGCGGCAGGGTTCACTCACACCGGTGCCGTGGTCAACCTTCCGGCGATCATCTTGATCGCGTTGATGACGACGCTGCTGGTGATCGGCATCAAGGAATCTGCGCGATTCAACAACTTCATCGTCATCCTGAAGATCGCGATCGTTCTGCTGGTGATTGGATTCGGCTTCATGTACGTCAATCAGGGTAACTGGCATCCGTTCATCCCACCCAATACCGGCGAGTATGGCCACTACGGCTGGAGCGGAATCGTCCGCGGGGCGGCGGTGGTATTCTTCGCGTACATAGGATTCGACGCCGTGTCGACGGCCGCGCAGGAGGCCAAGAATCCGCAGCGAGACATGCCGATCGGAATGCTTGGCTCGCTGGCCATCTGTACGGTGCTCTACATCCTGATGTCGCTGGTCATGACCGGGCTCGCACACTATCCTGAGCTCGACGTCCCGCACCCGGTTTTCGTCGCAATCAACAAGGCAGGACCGGCTCTCGCTTGGCTCGCTTCGATCATCAACATCGGCGCGATCGCGGGCCTGGCGTCAGTCGTACTGGTGATGCTGATGGGTCAGCCGCGAGTGTTTTACTCGATGGCGCGGGATGGTCTGCTGCCGCCGGTGTTCGGCAAAGTTCATCCGCGATTCAAGACCCCGTACGTGACGACGATCCTCACCGGCATCGTCGCGGCGTTCTTCGCCGGGATCTTTCCTATCGGACTGCTCGGCGAGCTGGTCTCGATCGGGACGCTGCTCGCGTTCGTGATCGTCTGTGCCGGCGTCATCGTGCTCCGCTACCGTCAGCCGAACCTCGCTCGTCCGTTCCGGACGCCGCTGGTTCCCCTGGTTCCGATTCTGGGAATCCTGATCTGCGGCTACATGATGTACAGTCTTCCTGGGCCCACTTGGGAGCGCCTCATCGTATGGATGGTGTTGGGTCTGATCGTGTATTTCGCCTACAGCAAATCGCACTCGAAGCTCGCCCGCGCGGAAGGCAGTGCTTGACCTTTTAAGCGTTCCCCAGCAGCGACGGGAGTCGATCGAGCGTCTCGCGCAGGAGCTCCGCGCGGGACGCTCTGTCGCTATATCCACCCACATCAACGCTGACGGAGATGGCTGTGGGTCCGAGACGGCGCTCTCCCGCTTGCTCGGACAGATGGGGATTCGCTCGAAGGTCGTGAATCCAACCCCGTGGCCGGAGATGTACAAGTTTCTCCTCGGCGACGACGTGCGGGACGAAAGCGACAAAGGCGCGAAGGCTTTAAAGGATGCCGACGTGCTGGTGGTGCTCGACATCTCCGACGTGAAACGACTCGGCGTTCTTGCCGAGGCTGTTCGGCGTCTCACAATCCCCAAGCTGGTGATCGATCATCACCTCCCGAGCGACGAGCCGCCCAGCAAACTGATGCTGGCTGATACTACGGCGTGCGCGACCGGCGAGCTGATTTACGATTTTGCGACGTGCGTAGGTCTCAAGATCACACCGGATATCGCGCGAGCATTGTACATCGCTTTGCTCACCGACACTGGTGGCTTCCGCTTCAGCAACACCACCGCGCGCTGCCTGAGCATTGCCGGACAGCTCATCGCATCTGGTGTCGAGCCCGAGGAGATGTACGGCCGGTTGTACGCATCGATGCCCGTGGGCCGGCTGCATTTGCTGCGCGACGCGCTGGCGACACTGGAGGTCGACCCCGAGTACGGGATATCCTGGATCTCAGTGGCGGCAGGGGCGGCCGAGCAATACGGGCTTCGCTCCGAGGATCTCGAGGGAATCGCGGAGCATCCACGCTCGATCGGTGGTACGCGGCTGGCGATTTTCTTCCGCGATCTCGGTCACGACAAGGTGAAGGTCTCTTTCCGCAGCACCGGCGATGTGGACGTCAACAAATTCGCGAAGGAGTTCGGCGGGGGTGGGCATGCGCGTGCGTCTGGCGCGCTGATTGAAGGAGATCTGGAGATTGTCCGCAAGAAAGTCGTCGCGGCGGCGAGGGAGTTTCTTGCCGCGGAGGACAAGGAGGGGGTTGCGTGAAAATCAGGGCGATTTTGGTCTCCTGCGTATCGCTGGTTGCCGCACCAGCTTTCGGACAATCGAATCCCGCGGATGTCGCGCGCGCCTTTTTTCAGGCCAAAAGTGAATCGAGCCGGCGCTCGATCTGGAACGGGCGAGCGGAATGGGCGGAATGACCACGTTCTCCATCAGCTGCGCTCGTGGTTCCGGATAGATCCGTTAAGATCTGATGGCGATGCTGCAGGCTGTCCACCACCCGGCCTGTAGCAACTCCAGATGCCCTCGTCTAACTTGCTCTTATGAGCGTTCTTCGCCGCAAACGGCCTCGTCCGCAGCCGGACGTCGAGCACCAGATCCGGGACGAGCTTGCCGCGATTCTCCCCATCCTGAGAATCGAGTCATGCGCCATCGAGCTTCAGAAATTCGATCCGGCTAGCGGCACCGCTGTGCTCTTCATGAGAGGCGGCTGCACCGACTGCGATTGTTCTCCTGCCACTTTCATGCAAGG
>JBJMOT010000084.1:0-27958 GCA_045803585.1 Gemmatimonadaceae bacterium | reverse complement strand
ACGTGTCGCAATGATCGGCGGAGGCGCGCGGCTGGTCCTCGTCGGCGCGCTCGGCGTCGCACTCGCATTCTGGCCGTACGAGAACTCGTGCGGATCCGGGCTCTTCGGCTACCTCGCGACCGAAGCCGTAATCGTCGCCGGTGGATTCTGGGTCGCCATCACCACCTGGCGCGCCCGATTGCCCAAGATGCACATCTTGTCTCTACTGATTGTGTTGGCTGGTCTCATTCTGCTCGCGACGGAAGTTCTGCCGCGAGTCGGTTACGCCGCCGTCGATCCCAAGCATCCGCCTGTCTTCTTCTGCCCTGCAACCGAAAGCGCGCCGCCCCGCGTGACGCAAGCGGAGCAGCGCGCGAATCTCGCGGCCAGCGCGCTCGAAGAGCGCTGGAAGTCGCGAACCGAGGAGCTCGCTAAGCAGTTCCGTCCGCAGCGAGATGCTTTAGCGCGGCTCGAGCGTCCTGAGCTGCTATCCCAACCAGCTCACGGATCTCCCCGGGACTGATCGGCGCGACCTCGCTGTCGAAATCGAAGGGCAGGTCGTCGAGATCGAGAACGAGAGCCTCATCGAACCCCGCCTCGTCGTCCAGCGTTGTTACCCGCCCCATTGGCATAGCAGTCTTGAACCTGGGCGCGGTTCGGAGCTCAATGCGCCTCGGCAGATCGCGAAGTTGCTCCCTCAGCATCGGCTCCAGATTTTCCATGCGCTCGCGCAGCATCGGCTCGAGCCGCTCCTTCATCATCGGCATCCGCTCGCGCATAAGCTGCATGTCCGGAGTGAACATCATCGCACCGGGTCCGTCGATCCGCATCCCGTTCATCGGCATTCTGTAAAACTGGTTGCTGAGACGCATGACCTCACTCGCCTTGCCGGTCGTGACCTGAACATCGCGGAACCGCCCGCCTGAATAAACGCGCAGCGTAACACGCGTGCCCGGAGTGAGCTTCCGTACTTCGCGCGAGAGACGCCGAGAGGCGACTTCGTTGGCGTATTCGTCCTCCGCATCCGCGACCGAAGTGCGGACATCGACACCGTTGATCGACGCGATCCGGTCTCCTTCGACGATGCCCGCGCCTTCTGCCGGACCTTTCGGCGTCACCGCTTCGACGAATACGCCAAGCGTGTCGCGTTTGGTTCCCGTCGCGCGGAGCTCGAGGCCGAGTGCCGCGCGATTCGCCATCGCCGAATCCATTTTGAAGAAGACCATGTTCCGACGCGCCGAATCGCCCGGCGTCCGGCGATATACCCGACACTCGACACGCCCATCGGAGTATTTCGTGCACGTAGAGTCCGCCTTCGGCGGCGTACCCTGCGCATTGAGTCCCGCCGCGAGCGTCGCGCTCGCGACAGCTGAAATCAGCAATCCCGCTCTCATCTTGGCTCCATTTCTGGTTCTGTCGAATAGGACATCAGCCCATGTTGAAAGGGTTGCTCCGCGGGTGCAAAAGGGTGCCGGGTGGGCGATATTGAGTGATGTCCACGACCCTGGAGCCGCGCTCCGCGCCAGATAATTCCGCCGACATCGACGTCCACTCGTTCGAGCATCACTGGCAGGACGAGGCGGATGCTGCTTACCTCTATCGTATCCTCGCTTCCGCCGAGGTCGATCCAAAGAAGAAGGACATTTACTCCAGGCTGGCGGATGTTGAAGACAGGCACGTCGTGGTCTGGGGAGAGCTGCTGTCCGAGCATGGGCATCCGCCGGCGGAATTTCGGCCCAGCGGCCGGGCGCGTCTTCTCGCAAAACTCGGCAGCTGGTTCGGTCCCGGGTTTCTGTTGCCGATGCTGCTGGAAGAGGAAGGACGCGAGGTCAAGGCGTATCTCGACATGCACCGGCAGACCCCACACGGTGCACCCGGTGGCGCTGAGGCGCTGCTTCTTGCGCGTGAGTCCGCCGATCACGCGACGACACTTGGCGAAATCGCCGGCAAAGGCGCCGAGCCCTGGCACAAGACGGCGTCAGGCGGATTTCTTCGCAACGTGGTTTACGGATTCAACGATGGACTGACCGCGAACTTTGGTCTGGTCGCCGGAGTCATCGGCGCCGGCGCGGTCAATCAGCATCAGGCCGTCGTCGTCGCCGGCATGGCCGGACTGATTGCCGACGCACTGTCGATGGGGTCCAGCGGGTATCTCGCCAGCAAAAGCGAGCGCGAGGTCTACGAATACGAGATCTCGATGGAAAAAACCGAAGTCGATCTAATGCCCGAGATCGAGCGCGACGAGCTGGCGGTGATCTACGAAGCCAAGGGAATGGATCGCGACTCCGCGCATTCGCTGGCGACGCAGATCATGGCTGATCCACAGCTGATGCTGAAGGAGCAGGTGCAGGAGGAGCTCAAGATCGGCGAGTTCAACATGTCGCCCCTGAGAGAAGGATGGATCACCGGGCTGGCGACTGCGTTCGGTGCTGTCATCCCGGTTTTCCCTTTTTTAGTGTGGCAGGGCTCGACGGCGATCATCATTTCTTTCACGGTGGCGATGCTGTCGCACTTCCTCGTGGGCGCGGCTCGATCCGTCTTTACCGGCCGCGGAGTTTTCCGGTCCGGCTTCGACATGTTCGTCGTCGGAATGGGTGTGGCGCTGGTGGGCTACTTCGTCGGCGGGTGGGTGGGTAAGCTCATCTAAAAGCGCAAAAACAAATTCTTGACGGCGCGGACAAACATCCTATTATTGCCTCCGCTTCCGCGCTGTTCTCTTCACTGAAATGACCCCGCGAGCATTCCTGCCGCGGGTTTTCATAAATAAGCCCTACCCAAGCTGCGCCATCGACGTGAGTCGATGGATAGGCCGGCCCATCCGGCGATTTCTGTTACGGGGGATTTCATGAAGAGATTTGTTCCACTAGCAATGGCGTCACTGGCCGTTGCCGCATGTCAGGATGCATCCGGTCCCGCGTCCAGTGCGCGTCCTGCCGCGCCTTCCAGTGTGGTTGCCGCCAAAGGTGTTGCGATTCCCGGCGACTACATTATCACACTCCGCGACAACGTCGCTGACGTCGACGGGGTCGCTGCGTCCCTAGCCGGAGTGCACAAGGGGACTCTCAAGCACATCTACAAATCAGCGCTCAAAGGTTTCGCAGTACAGCACATTTCGGATGCAGCCGCGACTGCAATCGCCGCTGATGCGCGCGTCGAGCGGGTAGAAGCCGATCAGGTCATGAGTGCCGTCGGTAGCGAGTCGCCCGCGACGTGGGGATTGGATCGCATCGATCAGAGCGCGCTTCCACTCAACAACACCTACGATTACTCCAACGATGGCACCAATGTCACCGTCTACATCATCGACACCGGGATCAACTTTGGTCACGTCGATTTCGGCGGTCGGGCGTCAAAAGGAGTCGACGAAGTGACGGTCGGCGGGAGCGCGGCTGATTGCAACGGACACGGCACGCACGTCTCGGGAACTGTCGGAGGCGCGACGTATGGCGTGGCGAAGAATGTCAGACTGGTCGCCGTGCGCGTCCTCAACTGCCAGGGATCCGGAACGACTTCCGGCGTGATAGCCGGCATCGATTGGGTGACAGCGAATCGCGTTCTCCCCGCTGCCGCCAACATGAGCCTCGGCGGCGGTCTTTCGACGACGCTGAACCAGGCGGTCGCTCGCGCCGTTTCAGCCGGTGTGACATTCGCGGTCGCCGCCGGCAACAGCACCGCCAACGCCTGCGGCAGCTCTCCTTCGAGTGAGCCGTCGGCGATTACTGTCGGCGCGACAGACATCAACGATGGCTTCGCGTATTTCTCGAACTACGGCAGCTGCGTCGACATCAACGCGCCGGGGGTGAACATCACATCGGACTGGTACAGCTCCAACACGGCGACCAACACCATTAGCGGCACGTCGATGGCGACGCCGCACGTGGCGGGAGCTGCCGCTCTGTATCTGTCGGCGAATCCCGATGCGACACCTTCACAGGTCAACGCCGCACTGACAGCTAACGCAACGTCTGGCGCAGTTACGGCGGTGCCGGCGGGAACGGTCAATCTGCTGCTGAACACCAGCTTTATCGGCGGGGGCAGCCCGCCACCGCCTCCTCCGCCCCCGCCAACGGGATCAACGGCCAGCTTCACCAGGAGTTGCTCGAGCCTGACCTGCAGCTTCAACGCAAGCGGTTCGACGAACGCGACCGGCTACAGCTGGAATTTCGGTGACGGAAGCAGTGCGACCGGTGTCACGGCCTCGCACAGGTTTGGACGGAACCGCAATTACACGGTGACGCTGACGACCCAGCCGGCCTCTTCGACTTCGACGGCGTCAGCTACTGTCTCGTGCAGCAACCGAAAGTGCAGTTGATCGCGTGCTCGTCCCTATGCCATCGCGTTCGATGATCGCCTAGAACGGGCTGACAAAACGCAAGAAGAGGAAGAGCGTCCGACATTTCAAGCGCCGGACGCTCTTCTTTTTTCAGGCGATCTGACGCTTCCTCACCGCCCAGGCCGCAAGCAGAACAGCGCCGAACCCTATGCAGGACGAAATGAATGTCACGACGCCGCCAATTACTGGGACGACTCCGAGAATGATCAGCACGAGTCCGCCAATGAAGAAATTCACGAGTGGTCGTTGGCGGCCGAGCAATGTGCGTCCGTGAAGAATCTTTTCGCCGATCCAGACCGCGACGGGAATTTCACTCATCGCTCCGAGGAATATGTAAAACGCGCCAGCGATGAGAGCGAGCGGAAGGCCAATCACGGTTATTGCCGCGATGACCATGGCGATCAGCCCCAGAATGGTTCCTACGATGCTGACGATCAGCGCTCTTATCGGACGATGCTTCAATTCTTCAGTAGCCTCGGTGACGAAGCGCGGAATCAGCAAGACGATTATGACGCCGGCCAACAGACCGCCCGCCTTCCACAGCATTCCAAAGAGTCCGCGGCTCTTGATCACAGGGAGCGCTGTGATCTTCCCTGTGACCCGAGCGGCGGGATCGATATGGACTCCATCCTTCGAAACGCGATAGCTCAGATTTCCGGCAATTCGGGCGTTTGGTCCCAGACGGAGTGAGCCGCTCGATACCTCCACGTCCTGCCCGATCGTTCCGTCAAGGTCCACCGCGCCGCCGGTCGCGAGGAGCCCGCCCGTGACCGTGCCGCGCACTTTGATATCGCCCCCTATCAGATAGGCGTTCCGCCCGATCACTGCGCTCGAATCGACAAGTATCTTGCCGCCGCCGATGGTGGCGTTCCGATCGACGCTCGCGTTCACCTCTACTTCGCCGCCGGCCGCGCGCATCGAGCCGTGCACTCGCCCTCTGATATCCTGCTTTCCGCCCGCGCCGACGTAGTCTCCGCCCGTGTAGCCCCTGAAGACGATATCGCCACCCGCGAGAATCGCATCACCGGCAATGCTGTCATTCAGAAACGGTGCCGAGCCCGACGCCAGCACGTCGTCGCCGAGTCGCATCACCTGGTTCTCTGGCTTGGGTCGAACGCATCCAAACGCGGATGCGAGGAGCGGGACAACGAGCGCGAGTGAAAGACGAGCGCGAGCAGCGATCATGAGTCCTCCGGGCGCGACGCGAGAAAGCGAGGGTCAAAAGTTGTAGCGTCGGGCCGTGCCGGCAAGCGGTCATCGACCTTTTTTGCTAACATCATTGATGCCATCACGCCCATTCATCCTCGCCGAAACCAATTGGAAATCGGTCAAGGACACGCCGTTCGAGCTCGCCATTCTGCCGTGGGGTGCGACCGAGCCGCACAACTATCATCTGCCTTACGGAACCGACACATACGAGACGACTGCCATCGCCGAGGGCGCCGCCGAGTTTGCGTGGAACAAGAGAGCAAAGGTTGTGGCGCTCCCTACCGTTCCGTTCGGGGTGAACACCGGCCAGCTCGATCTTCGTCTGGCAATCAACATGAACCCGAGCACCCAGTTCGCTGTGCTACTCGACGTGGCCTCGGCTCTCGCCGGCCAAGGTGTGAAAAAGCTGGTGGTCCTGAATGGCCACGGCGGCAACGACTTCAAGCAGATGATCCGAGAGCTCCAGGCGAAGGTTGATCTCTTCGTCTGCACCATCAACTGGTGGACCTGCATCAAGGGCGCCGACTACTTCGACGAGCCAGGCGATCACGCCGGAGAGATGGAGACGAGCATCATGATGGCTATCGTCCCCGACTTACCCCGCCCGCTAGCCGAAGCGGGTCCGGGCAAAGCGCACAAGTTTCGCGTCGCCGGTTTGCGTGACGGCTGGGCGTGGGCTCCGCGTCACTGGCGCGAAGTCACAGACGACACCGGAACCGGGAATCCCGCCGCGGCTACGGCGGAAAAGGGGGAAAAGTTCGTTCGGGCAGTTACCGAGAGGATCGGTGGCTTTCTCGTCGAGCTGGCGGCCGCGGACCTCAAAAAGCTGTACGAGTAGATAACTGGGCGACGGGGAACCGTGCTACTCGCAACCCGGAACGTGTTACATCTAGGCGCGAGTAGAACCAGTCCGCAGCGACGGACTAGACGACGAGGTTCAGCAGGCGCCCCGGAACGAACACGATTTTCCGTGGCGTGCCGCCCACGAATTTCGCAACCGTCGGATCGGCCAGCGCCGCCACGACCGCCGCGCTCTCAGTGATGTCCGTTGCGACGTGAATCTTCCCGCGCAGCTTCCCGTTCACCTGCACTACCAGCTCGACGGTGTCCTCTTTCGCCAGCATCGGATCGAAGCTCGGCCAGGCTGAATCGAAGACGCTTCCCGTCCCGCCTGTTTGCTCCCACAGCTCCTCGGCCAGGTGCGGCGCGAATGGAGCGACCAGGATGATGAGCGGCAGCACCTCGTCGCGATGCGGCGTGCGCTCGCCCTTTCGCAGGACGTTGATGTACTCCATCATGGCCGCGACCGCAGTGTTGTAGCTGAGTCGGGGAATGTCCTCGCTGACCTTACGGATGGTCTGATGCAGCTTCCGCATGACCGATTGCTCAGCTGACCCCTCGCTCGACATCGACTGCACCGACGCAAAGAGGCGGTCCAGAAAGCGTCGCGTGCCCGATATGCTCGCATCCCTGAAGTCGCCGCCCTGCTCGTAGGGGCCGAGGAACATCAAGTAGGTGCGAAACGCGTCGGCGCCCCAGTTCTCGATGTATTCGTCGGGATTCACGATATTGCCCTGGGTCTTCGACATCTTCGCACCTTCGCGGATGATGTGACCGTGCGCCCGGAACCGCGTGAACGGCTCCTCGAAGTCCAGATGACCGGCGTCGTGCAGCACCATCGTAATGAATCGCGAGTACAGCAGGTGTAGCACCGCGTGCTCGTTCCCGCCGATGTACGAAGTGACGGGGAGCCACTTCTTCGTCACGTTCTTCTCGAACGGCACGTCATCGTGACTCACGCTCGGATAGCGCAGGAAATACCAAGCGCTGTCGAGGAACGTGTCGGAGACGTCGGTCTCGCGGCGGCCGGTCTTCCCGCACTTCGGGCACGCGACCCGATACCACTCTTCATGGCGCGCGAGCGGTGACACGCCGGAATCATCCGGCTTGAAATCCTCGATGAACGGCAGCACCACCGGCAGATCCTTCTCCGGCACCGGCACGGTTCCACAATCATCGCAATAGATAATCGGGATCGGCGGACCCCAATATCGCTGGCGCGAGATGCACCAGTCGTGCAAGCGGTAGTTGACCACCGGCTTCGCGGACCCGGACTTCGCCAGGAATTCTACGATGGCCTTTTTGGCGGGCTCGACCTCATAGCCGTCGAACATTCCGGAATTCACCAGCGTGCCGGCCTCACACTGCGTGAACGCTTCGTGCAACGGCGAGTTGGCGTCTTCGCGCTCGCCGCACACCACTCGCACGATCGGCAGATCGAACCTGCTGGCGAAATCGAAGTCGCGCTGGTCGTGTCCGGGAACCCCCATGATTGCACCGGTGCCATACTCCATCAGCACGTAGTCGGAAATCCAGATCGGGATCTGCTTCTCGGTCGCCGGATTGATCGCGTACGAACCCGTGAAGGCTCCGGTTTTCTCGGTGCTCGTCTTCCGCGCGACCAGATCCTGCTTCGTCGTCTTCTCGCGATAGGCGTCGACACTCTTCCTTTCTTTGGGAGTCGTCAGCGAGTCGACCAGCGGATGCTCGGGCGCCAACACCATGTACGTCGCGCCGTAGATCGTGTCAGGACGAGTGGTGAAGACGCGAATGGCGCACTCCCCACCGCTCATTTTTTTCGTCTCGAACTCCAGCTCGGCGCCTTCCGAGCGGCCGATCCAATTCCGCTGCGCGGTCTTGGTGGTCTCCGACCAATCGATGTGATCCAGGTTCGCCAGCAACCGCGGTGCGTAGTCGCTGATGCGGAAGAACCATTGCTCGAGCAACCTTTGCTCGACCTCGGTCTTGCATCGCTCGCAGAAGCCGCCGGATACGACCTGCTCGTTCGCGAGCACGGTCTTGCAGCTCGGACACCAATTGACGGCCGCCGTCTTCTTGTAAGCCAGTCCCTGCTTGAGCAGCTGCAGAAACAGCCACTGGGTCCACTTGTAGTAGACGGCATCCGTAGTGCGGAGCGCCGCCCGCCAATCCACCATCAGGCCGGCGCTTTCCAACTGGCGCTGGAAGTTGTCGATGTTCTTCGGGATCAGCTCCATCGGATGCTTCCCCACCTTGAGGGCGTAGTTCTCCGAATGAATCCCGAACGCGTCATACCCCAGAGGCTCGAACACGTTGTGTCCCATGAGCCGCTGGAATCGTCCATAAATGTCGTTCCCCGTGAACGCAAAGAGATTCCCGACGTGCAGTCCTTCGGCCGACGGATAGGGGAACATCATCAGCGCATAGAACGGCCTTTGGGCGCGCTGCAGATCGGTGTGGTTGGTTCCACGCTCCTGCCAGTTGCGCTGCCATTTCTGCTCGATCGCCTGTGGGTTGTAGGCGACGACGGCAGGAGACAGAGGGTCGTCCCGTGTTGCCGAGTTGTCCATTTGTACAAACTAGCGGCTCAGCGGCGGAGTTTCATCTGTCCTGGTGGTCGCGCGCGCAGCTTCACAATCGATTTTTCAGATGACAGCAACGCCGCTTCCTTTCGACTCCCGCTCCGCCACCGGCTTCCTCAAGCCGATGTTCAGCGCGCTGCAGCGGCGCGCGCTCCGAACCAGCATCATCTTCGGCTCTGTGTTCATGATCGGCCTGGCAATCATCTGCTGGCAGATCTATGAGCTGATTCCAAGCGCGACGCGCTCCGAAGTCCTGGGTGTGAACGGCGTGGTGGCCGCTCTGGTGATTGCTTTTCTCTGGATTGGTGTCGCCTTCTCCGCCACTGCGGCCGCCGCGCTCATTTTCGTCAGGCAGCACGTCAGCGGACCAGCCGCCGAGCTCGCCCGTACCCACGAAGCGATCGCCAAAGGCGACTTATCGAGCACCTACAATCCATCGGCATCCAACAAGGCCGTCGATCGACTGACGCGCTCGACGATGTCGATGGTCAGCGAGCTGCGCGGACTCACCGGAAAGATGAGAGCCACCGCGGATGAGAACGGCCAGCTTGCGACGCAGCTCGCCAAAACTACGGTCAGCGCCGCAGCCACGGCACGTGAGAGAGCAGTCCTTGCCAACAACCTGAGCCACGACGCCGTTGCCCGCGAGCGAACCATCAAAGAGCTGACGACGGATGCGATGAAGCTGGGCGAGATTTCCGGCAATCTCCGGGAAGCTGCACAGGAAGGTTTGCGACGCGACAAGTCGCTGCGACAGCTCGCCCGCGACAACCGTACGCGACTCGAGCGAATGGCGAGCGCATTACAGGGCCTTGGATCTGACGCGCTGGAGAGCGCCGAAGGAATCGACGCCATGTCGGCCACAGTCGACGAGATCGGGAACTTTCTTATTCTCGTCCAGAAGATCGCTCGGCAGTCGAAGCTCCTCGCGCTGAACGCCGCGATGGAAGCCGCACGCGCAGGTGAACAAGGTCACGGGTTCGCCGTCGTCGCCACCGAGGTCAAACGTCTGGCAACCAGCTCGGCGGAGGCAGCCCAGCGGACGACATCGCTGGTGCAGGAGATGCTCGACAGCGTCGCTCACTCACGCGAGGCAACAACGCGTACCGTCGCGACGGTTGAGCAGGTTCTAGCCGCGACCCACGCCGGACGTCAGTCACTGGCCAAGGTCGAGGAAGGAACGGTCGAAGGAGAAGATCTGAGCGGTCGCATTGAGCGGGACGTGCGGGATGCGAACGAGCTCATTTCACAGATGACTCAGCGCCTCGCCGAAGTGTCGCACGGCAGTGCGTCGTTCTCCCGCTCGATGCATCACGTAGCAGTATCGAGTGAGGAGCAGAGCAAAGGGATCGCCGAGATCGCCGCCGCGGCGAGCGCGCTCACCGATGCGTCGACGCGGATCTCCGAGCTGGTTTCGACCTTTAAGCTCGGCGGCAGCTGATCTCGGGCATCTGAGGTCGCTCGGCCTTCGTGTACTTGAAGGCCATAGGAACCAGTCGCGCACCGCTGGCATCAGCGACAGCAAAGTGACTGCCTTCGTAAGCAGACGCGCCGCCGAACCGGCCATCCTTGGCCAGGGCGTAGAACTCGAGATCGAATAACGGGCGGCCATTCCGATCCAGAAGTCGAGTTTCAGTCATAGCGACGACACGCTCGATAGTCCGCAGGCAAGCCTGTTCGGGCGTCAGATCCTGCCGCATGAACTCCACAATCAGGAACGCCCCGCAAACTTTGATGTTCGATTCGCCGCGGCCGGTCGACCCAGCTGCGCCGACAGTGTTGTCGCAGTACTGCCCGGCGCCGATGATCGGCGAATCGCCAATTCTGCCCGGGATCTTCCACGATCGCCCGCTCGTCGTCGTCACGGACGAGACATCGCCGCGGGTGTTGACCGCGTTCATGTTGATCGTGCCCGTCGTGAATTTGACCCGCAGCGGATGATCGTATGCTACCGCGGTTCCGTTTGGGTCCCGCTTCCCGCTTCCCGCATCCCGCTTCCCGCCCGGTTCATCCAGCCAATTGTCATCGGGATTCAGACACGCTTTCCAGTGCAGCCAGTCCTGCCGGCTCTTCTCTGTAAGAAGATTCTGCTCCTTGAATCCCATCTGCAGCGCGAATTTCTTGGCGCCTGGCCCGACGAGCATGACGTGGTCGGTGTAGTCCATTACAGCCTTGGCGACGTTGGATGGCGTCGCAATGTCCTGGATCGCTCCGACTGCTCCGGCTCGTTTGGTCGGACCGTGCATGCAGGAAGCATCGAGCTCGACGACGCCCTCTTCATTGGGCAGACCGCCGAGCCCAACGAACTGGTCCTCGGGATCGAGCTCCTCGATGTTGACTCCCGCAATGATGGCGTCGAGGGTGTCGGCGTTTTGCCTCGTGATCATGTCATAGGCGCGAGCGACGCCGCGGATTCCGTTTGCGGAGGCGATGACGACCGGCGGGCCCGCGAATCCTGCGGTGGGCGACGTACCGGCCCTAGCTTCGAGCATCTCCGCGCGAACCTGCGGGCTGAGCGTTAGTCCTGCTGCTGCAGCTGCACCCGCGCCAACGAACCGTCGTCTCGAAATGGGCACGCAATCCTCCGATAGGTTTGATAGAACTGGCACCATTGGTTGATAACTTTCCTACCTGCTGGGCGCTGACCGCTGCAGCACGCACTGCTTACCGCTGCCTACAACTAGACAGATCACGCGTCGTAGGCGAACGGCGTTGTTGCTTTCACACCCAAGCAGATATGTCTAGACGTTGGCAGCGCTAAGCGCCTGGCGATAGAAGCGGTAAGCGCCCAGCAGGTAGTGGCAGTCCTGCAGTCGTAGTCGAGTCCTTTACTGAAGGTATGGCGCCCGGATAGTTTCCCGCTACGCATGAAATCCTCACCCCCAACCCGCGTCAGAAGGCTGCGTCTCGAAGCGGCGGAGGGCCCGCGCGTCGATCTGTCGGGGCCAACGCGGCGAGAGCGCGACCTGCTCGGAGAGCGCGACGTACCAGTCGGGGCTCTTTACGGGATTCAAACGCTCCGCGCCATCGAGAACTTCTGCATCTCCGGGATCGAGCTGCACGAGTTCCCGACGCTGGTCGCCGGTCTCGCCACCGTCAAGGAAGCGGCGGCGCTCGCCAATCTCGAGATGAACCTCATTGATCGGGAGATCGTGGACGCCATCGCCCAAGCGGCAAGCGAGATCCGCGAAGGCATGCACCATGATCATTTCCGCGTCGACATGATTCAGGGCGGCGCCGGCACGTCGTCGAACATGAACGCCAACGAAGTGATGGCCAATCGCGCGCTGGAAATCCTCGGCAAGCAGCGCGGTGAGTACGATTTCGTACATCCCAACAACCATCTCAATCTCAGTCAGTCTACCAACGACGTCTATCCGACGGCGGTCAAGCTCGCCCTTCACACCAGCATCTCCGATTTGCAGCTCGCGATGATCGCCCTCGCCGCGGCGTTCCTGCACAAGGGCGAAGAGTTCGCGTCGTACATCAAGATGGGACGCACCCAGCTTCAGGACGCCGTGCCCATGACACTCGGCCAGGAATTCAACGCCTTCGCGCACACGATGCTCGAGGATGTCGACCGACTCGGCGAGGCACAGGCGTTGATTCGCGAGATCAATATGGGCGCGACAGCGATCGGAACCGGCATCACTGCGCCGCCAGGATACGCCGAGAGTGTGCGCCGCCATCTCGAACACATCACGGGGCTGGCGCTCATCACGGCGCCGGACCTCGTCGAGGCAACTGCCGACACGGGTGCATTCGTGCAGCTCTCCGGAGTGGTCAAGCGTTGCGCAGTGAAGCTCTCCAAAATCTGCAACGATCTGCGCCTACTCAGCTCCGGTCCGCGTGCCGGATTCGGCGAGATAAATCTTCCGCCGATGCAGCCGGGCTCGTCGATCATGCCTGGCAAAGTGAATCCGGTGATCCCGGAGATGGTGAATCAGGTCTGCTTCGACATCATTGGTGGCGACATGACGGTGACGATGGCCGCCGAGGCGGGGCAGCTGCAGCTCAATGTGTTCGAGCCGATCATCGCATTCCGGTTGCTGAGCGGGATGACTTATCTCACTCGCGCCTGCAAGGTTTTGCAGAACCGTTGCGTCGAAGGGATCACCGCCAATCGCGAGCGGATGGCAAGCTTCGTCGAGCAGTCGGTCGGGTTGATCACCGCGCTAGTGCCGGTGCTTGGCTACGAAACGACCACGGAAATTGCGAAGGAAGCGCTCGAGACCGGACGAAGTGTGTACGATCTCGTTTGCGAGCGCGGCATCATCACCCGGGAACAACTAGACCGGCTGCTGAATCCGAGTGCGATGACTGCGCCGCGTCATACGGAATAACCCTACACGAAACAGCTGGCAAAACCGTAGGCTCGCGCACTCCCACATCGAGTCCTTGAGAGTTAGCTTGGTGCGACGCTCCCAACACGACGAGAACAGGATTTCCTTCGCATGAAAGGTTCTGACCGCCTCCGGCGGCTTGCATCCTACGCACTGGTAGCCGCAATCGCCGTCGCGGCTGTCTCCTGCAACGAAGCTCATCCCAACACAACGCTCACTCCACATTCCGATTTCGGACGCGAGATCGATTTTCTGTGGGATCGCCTGCTGCTCCTCGGCACGATCGTTTTCATTCTTGTGGAAGGCGCGCTTCTCTACGTCGTGTTCCGTTACCGGCGCAGAGAGAATCAGCCAACACCACCACAGACCCATGGCAGCACCAAGCTGGAGATCGCCTGGACGCTGATTCCCGCGGTGGTTCTGGTTTTCATCGCCGTGCCGACCGTGAAGACGATTTTCGTCACGCAGGCGCAGGCGGCGCCGGGCTCGCTCAACATCGACGTCACCGGCCACCAGTGGTGGTGGGAGTTCAAGTATCCGGAGTACGGCGTGACGACCGCGAACGAGCTGTACCTCCCGGCCGGCCGCACGGTGAACTTCCGCCTTCGCTCGGCTGACGTCATTCACTCGTTCTGGACACCGCAGCTCGGTGGCAAGCGCGATGTGGTGACCAACCGCACCAATTACATCTGGTACACACCCGACTCATCGACCGCCAGCAATGTCTGGAATGGATTCTGTGTCGAGTATTGCGGCGCGTCGCACGCCAATATGCGGTTCCGGGTGTTCACGGTCACGCAGGCGCAATTCGATTCGTGGGTCGCGGGCCAGAAGATGCCGGCCCGATTCGGAGCCGTTGCACCCGCGACTCCGACTGGCGGTCCAATTCCGCCACCGCAGGAAGGCGCGGTAGTCACGACCCCCGCCGGATCACAGGGTCCGACTCAGGCCGCGCAAGGTGCTGCACAGCGCATCGCTCAGCAAAGCTCGGGCACCCAGGCCGCTGGCGGGAGCCAGCCCGCGGTGCCACGACCACAGAACCCCTCGGCGAACCCGGGCGCGCAGAGCACAGTGGCGGGTATAACCGCTCAAAACGCCGGCACGACCGATGGCAACGTGGTGGCAGCCGGGTACATCTTCCCGCGCGAAAACATTCCCGATTTCGCAATTCCGCACTCGCCGATCCCCGCCGATCTCAAGTTCACATCAGGGTTGACCGGAAGCGCGGCGCGCGGCAAGCAGGTTTTTTCTGGCGCGGCGTGCATTGGGTGTCACTCGATCGCCGGCAACCCCGCGGCGATGGGAATCGTCGGACCGAATCTGACGCATGTTGGGTCGCGCAGCACGATCGCTGCCGGCCGCTTCCCGAACACCGCGGCTTATCTGGCGCTCTGGATCAAGAACGCGCGCAAGATGAAGCCCGAAGTACTCATGCCGACGCTCGGCGTGGATGAATACGATCCTGTTCTCAAAGCGAAAGTCACGTCTGCAACCGGTGGGCTCACCGATCAGCAGATCGCCGACATTGTTGCTTACCTCACCGCACTGAAGTAACCGGAGACACGACTTGGCAACCACTGCAATCCGCAGCCCGGCGTACGGAGCCGATTATTCCGGTGAGCACAGCGGTCTCTACAGCTGGCTCGCGACAACCGATCACAAGCGCATCGGCATCCTGTACCTGTATACCGCGCTCGGCTTTTTCATCTTCGGCGGTATCGAGGCGGTAATCATCCGCGCGCAGCTCGGGGCGCCGAACCAGCACATCGTCTCCGCGGAGTTCTACAACCAGCTCTTCACGATGCACGGAACGACCATGATCTTCCTCGCGATCATGCCGCTTTCGGCAGCGTTCTTCAACTTTCTGATCCCGCTGCAGATCGGAGCCCGTGACGTCGCGTTCCCGCGGCTCAACGCCTTCAGCTACTGGGTCTATCTGTTCGGCGGACTCTTCATCACCATTCCGATTTTCTTCGCCGTTGCTCCGAACGGTGGATGGTTCGGCTACGCGCCCCTCACCACCCGACCCTACTCGCCGGGCATCAACATCGATTTCTGGGTGATCGGCCTCCAGATCCTCGGCGTGTCGTCGCTCGCGGCGGCGTTCAACTTCCTGACGACGATCATCAATCTCCGGTCGCCGGGCATGTCGCTGATGCGGATGCCAATGTTCACCTGGATGGCGTTCATCGTTCAGGTGCTGCTAGTCCTGGCGTTCCCGGTGATCACCATCGCGCTGGTATTCCTGCTGTTCGATCGTTTCTTCGGCACGAACTTCTACAACACTGTGAGCGCTGGGGCTGATCCCCTCCTCTGGCAGCACCTGTTCTGGATCTTCGGGCACCCCGAGGTCTACATCCTGATTCTGCCGGCGTTCGGACTCGTTTCGGAAGTAATTCCGGTCAACTCGAAGAAGCCGCTGTTCGGTTACCCGGTAATGGTGTACTCGGGAATTCTCATCGCGGTGCTCGGATTCGGCGTGTGGGCGCACCACATGTTCGCGGTCGGAATGGGTCCGATTGCCGACACGTTCTTCGGACTCAGCACCATGCTCATCGCCATTCCGACGGGCGTAAAGATCTTCAACTGGATCGCGACCATGGCGCAGGGCGCCATCCGCTACACGACATCGATGCTGTTTGCCATCGCGCTCGTCGGCCTCTTCACCATCGGCGGCATTTCCGGAATAATGCACTCGTCGCCGCCCGCCGACCTGCAGCAGACCGACACCTACTTCATCGTAGCGCACTTCCACTATGTGTTGTTCGGCGGCTCGATCATGGGAATCTTCGCCGGCATCTATCACTACTTCCCGAAGATTTTCGGCCGGATGATGGACGAGAAGCTAGGGAGGTGGCACTTCTGGCTGATGTTCATCGCCATGAACCTGACGTTCTTCCCGATGCATTTCTCCGGAATGCTGGGAATGCCGCGCCGCATCTATACCTACGACGCCGGTCAGGGGTGGTCTCTCTACAACGCGATGTCCACCGCCGGCGCGATGATATTCCCGATCGCGATGCTGTTCTTCATTTACAATTTCTTCATTAGCCGCAAGCGCGGTGAGATTGCCGGGCCGAATCCTTGGGGAGCTGGCACGCTGGAGTGGACGATTCCCAGCCCGCCGCCCGATTACAACTTCGCCAGGATCCCGACCGTGACCAGTCGGTATCCCCTGTGGGAAGGCAAAGACGTCGATCGTGAGGATGCGCGCTTCAATGCGCAGGAAGGAAAGACCGCGCACGACTTCGGCATCGTTTTGCCGTACAGCACCATCAAGCCGTTGTTCGTGGCGCTTGGACTGATCGTGATGTTCTGCGGACTGATATCGTCACGCGCGCTCATCGGAATCGGCGCATTGATAATGATCGTTTCACTTTACAGCTGGCTGCTCAGCCCGCTCGAGCCGGAGCACCACTAGCCCATGTCAGCATCCGCAGTGCACACCAGCGCGCCGACGCATCACCACTACACGACGCTCGGCCTGGACAGCCGAAAGGTTGCCATCTGGGCGTTCATCGGCTCGGAGTGCATGCTGTTCGTGTCGCTCATCTCGACGTACCTGATCTACAAGGGACGGAGCGTCGTCGGGCCGTTCCCGCACGAAGCGTGGACCGATCCCAGCACCGGTCAGGTTCTGAAGCCGATTCTGAACATCCCGGTTACGTCAGCCTCGACGTTCGTGCTGCTGATGTCATCGCTCTTCATGGTCTTGGCGCTGGCGGCCGTACAGAACAAGGAGATGCCCAAGCGCACGCGTGGCGAACGCATCCTCGGCAATTCGAAGCTGTGGCTGTTCATGACGGCTCTCGCCGGCGCAACATTCCTCGGCTTTCAGGCGTTCGAGTTCACCTCGTTCGTCCACGAAGGACTCTCGATAAGAAAGAACCTGTTCGGCTCGACGTTCTTCACGCTAACCGGCTTCCACGGCGCGCACGTTACGGCCGGAGTGCTCTGGCTTATCACGCTTCTCGCCATCGACTACCGACGCGGACTCGGCTCGCGCGATTCCCTGCTCGTTGACATCTGCGCACTGTATTGGCACTTCGTCGACGTTGTGTGGATCGTGATCTTTACTCTCGTCTACCTAATCAAGTAACGGCGGATAGATGGACACCCACGCCAGCACGTCAAATCTTCCGGACTCGGCCGAGGCGTCGCTCCATGCGCCGACGGCCGAAGTCGAGCACAGCCACCCGACCTGGTCTATCTACTGGAAGGTCGCGCTCATCCTCACGATCATCACGGTGGCCGAGGTCTGGTTCTACTACATCCCATCGTTCGTTGCATCGCGCGGGTTCGTTCCGACCCTGCTCATACTGTCGGCGCTCAAGTTCACGATCGTCGTGATGTTCTACATGCACCTCAAGTACGACCACCGGTTGTTCCGCGTTCTTTTCACCGGGCCATTGCTGATCGCCGGTCTGACGCTGCTGGCGCTGATGTTCCTCTTCGGGCATCTCCACCTCAAGGTTATGTAGAGATGCTGGTGCTGGCGCTGCTACATCCCATCGCCAACCTGAGCTGGTGGCGGTGGTCGATTCACCCAAGCACGGCAATCGGAATCGCGGCGCTGGGAGCTCTCTACATCTGGGCGTCCAAGGCGCTGCACCGCGAAACGAGTTGGTCGCAGCGAAGCTATTTCTTTGCCGGCCTGCTGGTGCTCTTCGGATCGCTCAACGGACCCATTCACGACCTGAGCGACGACTACCTGTTCAGCGCTCACATGGTGCAGCACCTGCTACTGACGCTGGCGATCCCTCCGCTTCTGCTGGCCGGAACTCCGGGATGGATGCTTCGTCCGTTGCTATCGCACAGGTATGTCGCCCCCTCCGCGCGGTTCTTCACGCGCGCACCGATCGCTTTCGTCGTTTTCAATCTCGCCATCGCTGTCTGGCACCTGCCTCCGTTCTACAACGCGGCGATGGCGCACCACGGTCTGCACATCGTCGAGCATCTGACGTTCATGGCTGCCGCGGTACTAATGTGGTGGCCGTTACAGAGCCAGCTCCCGGAGTTTCCTCGACTCGCCTACCCGGGCCAGATGCTCTACAGCTTTCTCATGAGCATCCCGATGTCGATCGTCGCCGTATACATAGCGATGGCGGACCACGTGTTGTATCCGGCGTACAGCGCGGCTCCGCGCGTCTTTCAGCTTACTCCGCTGGAAGACCAGCTCCTTGGCGCATTGATCATGTGGATCCCGGGCGGAATCATCTTCATGATCATCATGAGCGTCGTGTTCTTTAAATGGAACGCCCGCGGGGAGGATTCGACCGCCGGCGCGCAGGTGGACTGGAAGCCCTCGGCCGCCTAGTCGTCCGTTCCTTCCAAAGCCCGCTTCAGCTGGGCATCCAGTCGCGGGTGCTTCCGCCACAGATACCATAGCATCAGCGACGAGGCGAGCAGGTTGGCAATGAAGATCTGCGCCCACGACATACCGCCCAGCGCCGACTGCGTGAACACCGCCGCGATCATGTAGAAGCCGAGCGTCATCATTACGAAAGCGACGAGCAGACCGGCGAGGATTCCCGGGGTCCGCTCCGCCTGGTGCACGATGACCGTCAGCAGGATGCCGACGATGAAAAACGCCAGGTAGTGAAAGACTGTGTAACCGAGAACCTGGGTGAACGCGGTGTCCCCCATCATGTTCTTGCCGAGTATGCTGACGACGCCTTTGCCGAGAAAGATCGGCGTATAGAAAGCATGACCGGAAATGGTATCGACGATGAGGAACCAGACCGCGATCGCGGTCGCGCCGATGAACCCGGTGATCACTCCTTCACGCAAAAAGTTGTGCGGTCGCTCGGCCATCGCTCCCTCTCGTGAAGTTAGGTGCAACCCGGTTTGGGGAAATTACGCAACCCGTCGGTATATTCCAAGCGATGCGGCGCCGCGCTGAGAGCGGCGAAAGTGTAGCCGGTCTGGCACCGTTCTCGCCTCACTTGACTCCGCTCCTGCACCGTTCGCTTCACGCTCACCGTTAGAGAATGTTCTCTCGTAAAATCCGCATCGCCATCCTCGCCGCGTTCACTGTTTGCGCTGCCACTCCCACAATACTCCAATCTCAGGCGAAGACCACGACGACGCGGCGGCGCGCCAGAAAGCCCAGTCGTAACCGACCGCCGGCGATTCCGGCAGCGCGCTATACCACCACTCGCAGTCCCGATGACCTTTCCACGACCCTGGCGAATCTTGCCGGCAAGATCAACGGCGGCATGTGGGGAGGGATGGTCGTTTCGCTGACCAGGGGCGACACGCTCTACGCGTACAACGCCGGCGAAGCAATGCTTCCCGCATCGACGATGAAGCTGCTCACCAGCTCCATCGCCTTCGAGACTTTTGGTCCGAACTATCAGTTCAGCACCGACGCGCTGCGCGATGGCGCGGTGGGACCCGATGGCACACTGACCGGCAACTTGTACATCCGCGGGGATGGTGATCCGGCGTTGTCCGGAAAATTCTTGCCCGGCGGTTCGGCGGCCCCGATGAACAGGCTGGCGGATCTCGTCGTCCAGAAAGGCATCAAGCGAGTGACGGGCAACATCATCGGTGACGCATCCGGCTTCGACGACCAGAAAATTCCCGAGGGCTGGCTGTCGCGCTATCTCCAAGCCTCGTACGCCGCACGAGTATCCGCCCTCTCACTGAATGAAAACCTCGTCGCCGTCGCGGTCACGCCGACCGCACCAGGGCAACCAGCAACGGTGACGCTCGAGCCATCGACAAGCGCGATCCCGCTCGTCGCGAATGTGCGGACGGTTGCCGGTGGCGGAGCCAGACTTGGATTCCGCAAGCAGGGTGACGGGACGATCGTCGCCAACGGCTCCATCGGGTCGCGCGCCGGCACGCGCAAGTACGTCTACATCGTCGAGGATCCGGCCAGCTTCACGACCGGCGCCTTCCGAAACGCCCTTATCGCTAAGGGAATCAAGGTCGACGGCGGCATTCAACTCGGAAAGACGCCCGCGGCTGCGGTCAAAGTCGCCGGCCTCCTGTCGCCACCGCTGGCCAGCATGATCGCGGCTATGAATCGCGAGAGCATCAATCACTATGCTGAGCTGTTCTTCAGAGACGCGGCACGCGGCACAGATCGGTCGACCGTCGGAAGCGTAGCCAACGCGAGCGCGGCCCTCGACAAATTCTTCGCGACGAAGGTGGGATCAGACACCTCCAAGCTCACTTTCGCGGACGGCAGCGGTTTGTCGACGCTCGACCGGGTCACGCCCCGGGCTCAGGTCCAGCTTCTGGGCTACGCCCACCGCGCCTCATGGGGTCCTTGGCTCCATTCGTCTCTGCCAGTGGCGGGTGACTCGGAGCTCCTGAAACGCCGAATGAAGAACACCCCGGCTGAAGGGAACCTCCACGCCAAGACGGGAACCACCAACGAGGTTATTGGCCTCGCGGGCTACGTTACGGCGGTGAACGGGGAAATTCTGGCTTTTTCGTTCCTCTATAACGGTCACGACCGTTGGACGGCCAAGTCGATGATCGACGTCATGAGTGAAACTCTGGCGAGCTTCGGCAGGTAGAACATTTAGGCGGTAACCCCTTTCAAAACATATATTTAAACGGGTGAGGAAACGCCGAGTATGGCATTTTTCCTGCACCCCATGCGATGCGAACCGCGTGAGGCGCCCGCGTGAGGTCATAGATATGTCATATCGCACTTTCGTAGACAGAGACGGGTCCTACTGGCAGGTCTGGGACTCCCAGCCGACAAGAGTCGAGCGGCGGGCTGCTGACCGCCGGCGCGCGAGCGTTCTGGTTTGGCGCGGGCCCGAACGGCGCGTCAGCGGAGATCGCCGCGTCACGAGCCAGCGCCGCATCACCCTCTCCGAAGGCTACGGCTCAGGTTGGTTGACCTTCGAGTCGCTCTCCGAAAAACGCCGGCTCATTCCGATCCCCGCCCATTGGGAGGATCTCAGTCAGGGCGAGCTTCGGGGGCTGTGCGACAAGGCCAAGCGGATTGCCCGCACCGAAGGTTTGAATACTCAATAGAAAAATCCCAGCCATCCGCCGGCGAGGGCGAATGACTGGGATGCGAAGCGGATCGTTTCTGGGTGCGCCGACGAGGTCCGCTTCTTTTTTTCTAGTGACAGTCCAGCTCGCCCCCGGTTAGCGACAGCGTTCCCTTCTTGGTGACGCCATCCTGGGTGACGGATATTTGAGCGGTGTTGCTGCCGTCGAACGTGATGACCTCACGCCGCGATGACATGGTCGGAGTCTGACCGTCGAGGGTCACGCTGGCCTGCATCGACCGGACGATGGTTCCAGCGGTCGGATAGGTCGGTCTGCCGTTCTGGAGCGGAATTATCACTCCGGTGACCGTGTCGCCCGCCGTTCGCAGTGACGTGAACTTCACCCCGTCGCGATCGGTGCCGACGGTCGATTCCGTTCCGCTGGTGGCTCCGTTGACCGTGCGCTGAGTGCTGGCCGTTGCGAGACCGACAACGGTGATGTCGCTCTTGCTGTTGACGGTGCTCGTATCGTCGTCGTGGTGGACTTTCGTTCCGCTAACCGTTGTCAGGACGTTGACCGTGTTGGTTGTACCCGTATCGAAGACCTGCTGAACGGCACCGGCCGCATCGAGATAGGAGAAGGAGCGGTTAATGGTCAGCCCGCGCCGCGTGATTGGCGCGCAGGTTACCCGATTGTCCGTCGACGCAAACGCACAGCCTGAGCTGTTGTGTAGATCGCCGAAGGGACCTCTTCCCAGAGCGAGGCCGAACGCAATCCTCCCCCTGAAGACATCGGCCATTCCGCCGCCCATCAGGCTCGACCAGCCGGGACCGCGATCGTGGTCGCCCTCGTGACGATCCCCATCTTCGTGCTCGGCGTCGTCGAAGGTGCCGTTGGTGCTACCGGGCTCGAAGCCGTCGTTCGTTTCCGAGCTGCCGACGAAGCTGGTATTGATCTGATTGAAGCTGATTGGTGCAGTTCTGAGTGCTGAAGCCGCGAGGGCCGATGTAACTGGCGTGTTGACGTTATCAGAGCACGCGGCGGCCGACATCACCGCTGCGGTGGTAAGAAGGACCGCAGAAATCCTTTTCATGGTATCTCCAAAATTCGTTGCGATTCGTTGCGACTTTCGCAAACCGTTCTGGATTACGAGACACCCTTCCTCGAATCCACCCTACGGCAGCCACTGGCTCAACCGCTTCCGTAACTCGGCGAGGGCCTGGCCCATTCGTTTCTCGACCGTTTTGACCGAGATGTCGAGCGTCGTCGCGATCTCCGCGTACTTGAGTCCCTGATGTCTGCTCAGCTGAAAGATCTCTCGCGTTTTGTCCGGCAAGCCTTCGATGGCCCTGCGAACCGCTTCTTCCAGCTCCGTTCCAAGCATCTCGTCTTCGGCCGAGGGCGAGTTGCGCGGCTCGCTCGCTGCGACGGCTGCCTCGCGCTCCACCACCCGCTGGTGACGAACGTGATTCAGCGCCCGGTTGCGCGTCGAGCGCAGCAGATAGGCGCGAAAAGATTGCTCGAGCCGGAGAACCTCGCGCCTCCGCCACAGCTCCAGCATCACCTCCTGCGCCACTTCCTCGGCCATCGCGCGCTGTCGCAGAACCGCTTCAGCCATCCGCACCAGGTGCGGGTAGTGTTCGCGAAAAACTGCGTCGAAGGCGCTCTCGTCCCCGGCCCGAATGCGCTCCTGCAGCTCCCGGTCGCTGGCTTGATTCGTATCCAATAGGGTAGCGTTCAGTTGGGGTGTCCGTCTAATTAATGAATATGTCGAATCCGGGCGGAACCCCGGCGGGCATCACCCCCGACGAGTGGGAGCGCATCGCTCGCTACGTCACCGGTGAAGCTGGCCCCGGAGAAGTCGAGATCACGAGGCGCTGGATCGAAGCTGATTCCCATCGCGCGGAGATCGTGCGCCTGCTCGAGTCCATCGTGCGGAACGTAGAACGCGACGAGTCGTCTGCTACTCCCATCGATGTCGAAGGTGCCCTGGCAGGGGTGAAGGCGCGGTTCGGCGAGGCGACGGTAATTCCTTTTCCACGCACGGACGACACCAGCTCGCGTCGTACCACGATGGCGTTGCTCAAGGTCGCAGCGGCAGCAGTCATCATTATCGGCGGTACGGCGTTGTGGCAGAATCTTCGTCAGACTGAAACCGACGCCGTCGGCCGAACATTCGCCACCACGGTCGGAGAGCGACGCCAGATCGTGCTTGCCGACGGTACAAGAGTGCTGTTGGGCCCGACCAGCAGACTGATCGTCGCCGCTGACGGCAGCGATGAGCGCCTCGTGACGCTGGATGGCATCGCCTACTTCAATGTCGTCCACAATCCGGCGCGCCCGTTCACCGTAATAGCGGGTGCGATCAGGATCCAGGATGTAGGGACTGCTTTCGCGGTTGAGAGTGATGACAGCGCGGGCACGCAAGTTACCGTCGATTCAGGCTCGGTTGCGATCGGCGCGGTGAATCGGAAGAGCAGCGCGGGCGCAGTGCTTAACGCCCGCGACAGGGCGTCGATCGATATCGACGGTGTAGTCGCGGTAGAGAGATCCGCCGCGTCCGAGGAAGACGTCGCCTGGACGCAAGGTCGGCTTGTTTTTCGCGACACGCCGCTGGTACTTGTTGGGGCTGAACTTTACCGCTGGTACGGAGTACGGCTAAGGGTCGCGGATTCATCCCTGATGAATCTGCACCTGACCGCATCTTTTTCTGGTGAGCCGGTTGATCGCGTCCTCAATGTCATCGCACTATCGCTCGGTGCCCGCATCGAGCGCCAGGGAAACGTCGCCATTCTTCACCGGGCTCCGTCGTCTGAAAACCGGTAAGGGTCGCTCGTTCGTGGATCCGATCCGTCCCCTGCTCGCGATCAGTTTTTCACTCGCCGCACTGACATCCCCGGCTGTCGTGAACGCGCAGTCATGCACAGTCGGAAACAGCCTCCAGGCGTCGCTAACGACGTGGTCCACGCCGCTCGACCGGCGCATCTCGCTTCACGCAAGAGGCATTTCGCTACGCGATGCCCTCGACCGCGTCGCCTCCGCCGGGCGAATCGAGCTTTCCTACGCGTCTGAAACGATTCCGCTCGACAACAGAATTTGCGCGGCCTTCGATTCATTACCGCTGGGCGAAGCGCTCGGCATGCTGCTACGCGGCACCTCAGTGCTGCCTGTCTCAGCCGGCGGCGAGCATGTCGCGCTGGCCCCGGCTGGAACACCGGGTGATCAACACATTCCGCGGATGCTCGATAGGGTGGTAGTCACTGGAAATACTGTCGAGGCATCGGCACGTCCGCTCACCGTCGCCATGAATGTCGTCAGTGGCGCGCAACTGTCGCGATACGCCGAGGGGAATCTCGGCCAGGCGCTGAGCGATGTAGTGCCCGGGCTGTGGGTCTGGCAAAGCGCGCCGACATCACTGCTCGCGCACTACGGAAGCATTCGCGGCTCCAGCTCGTTCGGCTCCAGCTACCCGAAGATCTACGTCGATGGAATCGAGCTCGCGAATCCGCTTCTCATCACCCAGTTCACGCCTGAGACCATCGAGCGCATCGAAGTCATTCGCGGCCCACAGGGCGCCGCTCTTTACGGAACCGATGCCATCAGCGGCGTCATCAACATCGTGACGCGCCACGACGGATCGAATGGCGGGCCGGCGACGGTCGTTCGAACCGCGGTGGGCGCGGCGTCGAGCGACTACGTGCCACGCGCGGCGATAACTCAGGACCACGCGATCACGATCCGGGAAGGATCCAGCGCGCAGTCTGGGAGCGCCAGCTTCACTTCGGGTGGAGTCGGCGAATATCTGCCCGGCGCATTTGTCCGTCACACCACCGGCAGCGCCGGTTTTCGGATGGTCCGCTCCAACGTAATTGCGACCGCGACGGCGAGACTTTTTGCGAGCCAATCCGCTGATCCTATGAGTCCGCTATTCCGTGATTCGGTGAGCGCGGCACGGGCTGGACTGCTCCTGCCACAATCGGTGCAGGAGTATACCCTTGGCGGCAGTGCAACCATCGTTCAAAACGATCGCTGGACGCACGCTATCGTCGCCGGCTTCGATGGCAGCAGGTTGATCAATCTTGCCGACTACCACACGCCGCTTCCTTCGGGGACCGGGCCTGATCTCGGAAGTGCGGGTGGGAACGCGAATCTCGCGTCACTGCGTGTAAGCACCGTCGGACGACTGGGGAACGTGGACGGCCTCGCGACGACGCTGACTTTCGCCGCAGAAAATTCGATGCTCGACTTCCGCGCGCAGCCCGTTGCCGCCACATCGATGGAGAATGGCGGCGATCCATCCGCTCTAGCCTCGATCGTTCGCCGCTGGACGACAGCCGGTGTCGCGCAGGCGAACCTCGGTTGGAAAGATGCCGGCTACTTCACCAGCGGCTTCCGCGTCGAACGGAACGATGCGCTCGGCAACAACGCCACGGTGTCATTGCTGCCAATGGTGGGTGTGGCCGCGCTGCGCGATGTCGGGCCTCTCACCGTGAAGCTTCGGTCTGCCTATGGCCGCGGAATCCGTCCGGCGACGACGCCGATTCGCGAGACGACATGGTTTGACCCGCGGCACGATGGACGGCTGATGGATCTATCGCCTGAAGAGCAGTCCGGCATCGAGGCAGGAATGGACGTGTTCCTCGGGAAATCGTTCGGCCTGCAGGTGACCCGATTCGACCAGCTCGCCTCCGGGCTCATTCAGCGCGTCGCCTACGTGTCGACGGAATCGCACAACCAGGGACCGTCGAGCGGTTACTACGCACCGCCCGAGCAGCCGATGGGTCCTGGAGATCGCCACATCGACTACGCGCTGCAGAACGTTGGCGAGATCACCAATCGCGGCTGGGAACTCAAGAGCGATATCACCGTCGGATCGATGGCACTCAGTGGCACCTTCTCCACCGTAGACAGCCGGGTGAAGCAAGTCGCCAGTAATTATGCGGGCGACCTCCGCGTCGGCGACAGGATGCTGGAGGTACCCGCGAAGACGGGCAGCTTCTCCGCGGCGTGGAATGCTGGCGGGTGGAACACTTTCGTCGCGGCATCGCACTCGTGGGACTGGATCGACTACGATCGGATTGCACTCGCCGGCGCATTTTCCAACTCGACCCAGACCGACGCGCAGCTGGTAGGCCAGCAACTGCGAAATTACTGGCTGCAGTACAGCGGCTTGACGCGACTACGCGCCAGCATTGGCAGGACTCTCTACCGCGGTCTTTCTTTCACGCTCAGTGGAGAGAATCTCCTCGATCGGCAGCACGGCGAGCCCGACAACGTCACGGTCGTCCCAGGACGCACACTCAGCCTCGGCTTGCGCGCCGCGATGTAAGGCTGCGGATAACGACTAACGTTCGGCCAGGAAATAGATCGCGGTGATGGCGAGCAAAAAGTAGGGGACAAGGGCGGCGGCGCCGGCGTAATCCTTGGCGATGCGCTGGCCAAAAAAGAGGGCGACGATGTTCGCCGCTGCGATGAGTGCTCCCCAAAACGCCAGCGTCGCGTTTCTCGTCACGAGGAGTAAAAGAAACCCGATCGCGCTCAGGGCCCCAGCGGCGACCTCGAGAATCGTAACGACGAAGAACATCGGTCCGACGGTGGCCGCAAGCGGACTCTTCGCGAAGACCCCGTCGAGATAAGCGCGATTGCCTTTCCGGTCGATCACCTTGTCCAACCCCGATTGCAGAAACAGGATGGCCAGCATTGCCGAGGCGAGCAGCTGGATTATGTACGACATCCACTCCGGCGATCGCAGGTTCGGCATCCTATCTCATCTCGCGAATCATTACTCCCCGCTGCGCGAGCTCCTTGATGTATTTCTCGGGTGGCATTGCTTCATCGGGTGTGAAGACTCCGGCTTTGCCGATTTCCCCACGCGCCTGCATCTGGCCCGTTATTGATAATGAGTAGCCGGTAGAGCGCTCCATGGCGCTGATCCCGTTCTCCTCATCGTAGTAGTCGACCATTTCCCAACCGATGCGTTTCGGCTTGTCGGCTTTCTTCCCGTCGGCGTAAACGCGGAGAGCGACCAGGTCATGTCCGTTGGGCTTGGTGAGACGCGGGCCCATCGCAGCAACTACGAGATCGCGGGGAACGACCTTCACGCCTTTGACATCGACTGCCTTCAGCTCCAGAAGTCCGAGCTCTCGCACGGCTTCCATGATTCTGGCGTGACCCGGGTACCGAAGGGTCTTGTATTCCATCGTCGGAATTTTGCCTTCGTAGCGGAATGCCATTGTCGACAGACCACCCGCAGTGTGAAAACCCTCGAGCTCGCCGAGCGATCCGCCGAAGTACACCGGCTCGATTTCGGAGAGGGCCTTCATTCTCGTACGCTTTCCCTTGCGCAGGACCCATGACAAGGTCGTGTAGTAGTCGAGCACCCCCTCGAGCGAATACACGATCTGGTAGTTGAGTGGCGGCTCGGGGTGCTGCGGCAGTCCACCGACGAAGATTCGAACAGCGTCGACAGAATCGAGCTGCTGAATGGCATACTCCGCCAGGATGTTGACCATCCCCGGCGCAAGGCCGCAGTCGGGGATGATGGTGATGTTCTTCTTTTTGGCTTCGGCGTCGAGCTCTTTTTGCTTGAAGACGATCTCGGTATTGCCGCCCAAGTCGGAGAAATGGACGCCCGCCTCCACCGCGAGCGCCGCCAGCTCGTAGTTGAAATAGTAGGGAATCGCGCTCATCACGGCGTCGGACTCACGCATCAGCGCGAGCACTGCTTCCTT
>JBJMOT010000083.1:0-11030 GCA_045803585.1 Gemmatimonadaceae bacterium | reverse complement strand
GACGAGATCTACCCCCCAGCGTTGTTCCTCAAAGCCCCGTTTCACGAATTGTCCGACCGTGGGATCGTCTTCAATGACGAGGATTTTCATCGCTGCCCGAGATCAGTGCGTTGAAAGCCAAAAGGCGAACCTGATGTCCGCCCTTTGAAAACTAACATTCGCACCTGCGACGCTTCAACGAAGATCGATCAGCCGCCAGGGAGTTGAGCCCACGAGCCTCGCTGAATTTCGAGGCGGTTCGACGGCTGCCTTGCCAGAGCGGCGTCATAATGGAAGCGTCCACCACCGGTCGCGTAATAAATCCACGCCACGACTGCGCCGTAGAAGTCTCCACCACCCAGCTCATACACGACGTGATTCGGTGCGTACACCGAGAAGTACGCGGGCGACGCACCTGGCCCCGATCCGGAGCCCAAAGCCCAGTACGCTGGCGTGGCGGATGTTCCGCACGATGAGAAGGATACCGCCGGCGGGTAGTTCAATTGATTGATGATATTGCCCCCCGACGCATTGAGTGAGTCGCGCAGAAACACGATCACCCGCGGATTGCCCGGGAAAATGAGTTTGGCGTTGTTCGTGATTACGATGGAGCTGAAATAATACGAGGTGTCCGTCAACGTCAGATTCGTTGGACCGCCATTGAGCGAAAGCACGCCGGTGACGGAATTGTAGGAGATGCCCGGACCGGCCGGCACCTTGGCAGCGGGGGTAAAGCCCCCCGCCGGGCACGGGATGATGTCGCGGACGGGGACTGGAGCAATGCCCGCCGTCGTGCCAGCCGTAACTGTGGCTGATGCACCGAATGTGACTACGCCCACCGCGGATCCCTCTCCTTTCACGAGAGTCTGGGAGATGTAGAGATCGACGCCGGATCTAAGGTTGGCCGTGCTGTCCGCCGTGCTCGCAACGTAAGCGCCTCGATCGGAGTCATAGCCGTCGAACAGGCCGCCGTTATTGAGGTACAACGCCGAGTCCGTCGACACCGCATACTTGAACGTGGGGACCGCCCCGACGGCTCCCTGAATGGTCATGATTCCGGCGGTGGGATCAGTGCGTCTTCCTTGCACTATCACCGAGTACTCCTGCAGTCCGCCGTTATCGACACGGTGCACGACCGCGCGGTAGGCGGCTTTGTTGGGCAGTGATTTCCAACCGAGATCGAGACTGTCACCGGGATTGAGGCCTGCAGCGGCGGCCGGCCACGCACCGTACGTCTGGCGCAAACCGGCTTCGGCCGCGTACATCGCCAGCGTCGATTCACGACTGGCGCGCGACGTTCGGCGTTCATCGGTAGCAGTGCTCAGCGCGACCACGGCTACCACGCTCATGATTGTCACAGCGAAGATCACTGTCGGGAGAATGAATCCCTTTCGATTTACGACGTTCATCGGCGAAGCACCACTTTCGAGGTGAGTGAGTCGTGCTGGTACGCGAATGAGCTGCCAATGTAGGTCTGCTTGAAACTCTCGGTGCGAAGCGTGAACGCGACTGCTCCGACCGCAGCCGGATTCGTCGTTACCGCGCCCAGTGTGTCGTAATAGGCGAAGGCCAAACCGGACGCAGGAGCCACCAGGGGACCTGTGAGCTGTTCATAAGAAGGGGCAGCCCCGATCTTCCGGCCCAGCCACCAGCGGCTGTTCAGCTGAAATTCCGCGTACTGCACTCGGCGGAAGCTTCGGAAGGGCGCGCCAACCTTAATGTAGGATGTATCCGTTTTCGAGACGGCCGGAACCTCCACGACGAGGTCCGGCGGACGCGCACCTGGCCACGCACACGCTGCGACTCCCATCGCGGCGGGTGTGCCCACTGCGGTGATCTTCACCGCTTGCCACTTGTCTCTGACGACTTGGTAGACGACTGCGCTATCGTCCAGGCCGGCAAGGATATTCCCACCCGTCTTCCACAGACCGTAGCGCGGGAGGGTTGGATGCTTCGCGCAGACGATTCCGACGCCGCGAGGCGACCTCATTGAAATCGAATTGGCATTGATCGAGGAGAGCGGGCTGCCGCCCATTGCCGACTGGCGAAGGTCCCAGGCAAGCAGCGCGCTCGCTTCGCGCGCGGTCTCTCGCACGTCTACGATCTCTCGCTGTTTCCTGTAACTTTGCCCCTGCACGATGAGAAGACGGACAACGCTCGTCAGCACGAGAAGTCCCACGACGAGCGCGACGAGGACCTCGATTATGGTGAAGCCGCGGCGCGGTGCGCCGTCCAGGGATGGACGTGCGCGCATCATTGTACGCGGTTCTTGGCGAGAAAAACCGTGACGGTGTCGGTGTAGGTCAGATTCATCGCCGCCTGTCCCCGGCGGAACACCTTTACGTCCACTCGTTGCGAGTTTGGGCTCAGTGTCGATACGATCCAGCTAATCGGCCGCCCGCGAATGGTCGAGGATCCATTGGCGACCTTGTTCCAGCCGACGCCGACAAGACTGTCCGTGACTTGCTGCACGTCCGCCGAGTACTGAAGATCCTGCCTCGCCTTTCCCAGCTGAGACAGACCGAGCGCGGCAGCGCCGGCGAGGCTCATCATGGCGACGCCAAGGAGGGTCACCGCGACAAGAACCTCAACGATGGAGAAACCCTCTCGCGCATTTTTCTGGTCGCTGGTAATCATCTCAGGATTTTCCCGAGCACAGTCGTCATAAGGGAATCGGTCTGCGCACCGTCCGAGAAAACGATTTTGGCATCGCCAGGCTCGCAACCGCCGGTGGTCGACGGCAGACCGCGCGCGTCGAAGCAAAGGAGCGCGCGGTTACTGGTCATGGTCAGCCCTGCGGTGCTCATGTCCCGCACGTTGTCGATTATGGCCCGCTGGCCCGACGCGTTCGCGCTGGTGTCTACATCCACCCAGAAGCGCTTGCCCGACGCATCTATATGTAGTTGGGCTACGCGGGCGTATCGAATCGCGGTTGCGCGGCTAAGCGAGTGGGTAAGCGCAAGTTGATCGATCGCGGAGGCGGTCGTGCGCTTCTGCAGAGCGGAGGCGATTTTGGGCCCGCTTATGGCCGTAACAATCCCAACCAGCCCCAGCACCATGATCATCTCGATCAGTGTGAAGCCGCGCCGTCTTGTATCCAGCATCGCGCTTCCGCCCCTTCTCGTTTAGCTACCCGAGGCCCGACGGGATCGTCGGCGGTCCTGTGCCTCGCGGGAGCAAAACGCACCGCGGCAGCTCATGGGGCGGCTACACCTCAGCGCTACTGCTGTGCTTACTAGAAAAGACTGTTCCCGCTGGAACAAACGTCACAACACACCCAAACTGGTCCGGATCGGCGGGTTTCAAGAGTTAGATAACCGGTTGGAGGGTCGACACTTATGACGATGCTCACAACGGAAACCGATGATCAGTCATGCGACAAAGCCCGAGGCGACCGCCTCGGGCTTGAAGGGTTTAAAGGATACCGGTCGAACCGCACCGGAATGCTCCTCTCTACGGCGCGACGACAATCACCTGGTTAGTAGTCTCAGCGCCTTCCGTGATCGTCAGGCCTCCAGCAAGCAAGGCAGGTTTGAACCCTGAAGCCGAGGGCGGAGTCGCTCGCAACACGTAGGTTCCAGGCAATAGGAAAGCTATCCGGAAATTGCCGTTGGCGTCGGTCGAAGCGCTTCGTACAACGTGCGTCGGGTCGGCATCACCGATCAGTGAACCCGCGGTCAGAACTTCTACCGTCGCATTCGGAACAGCCGCGCCCGTCGCGCTATTGGCGTGAACGGACCCGGTGACAGCGCCTGTGATGTCCTGAGCAACCGCGTGTATGACGGGCTTGAAGTTGAAACCGTTGGCCGGATTGTTTCCACGCATCACGAAGCTTCGGCCAATGTCGAAGTCGAGCGTCATCACCGACCCATCCTCGGTCAGCTGGATCGGCTCGTCCAGATTCACCTTGATCCCGCTGTGAGCGGCGCTCGGGAAGGAGATGGTTGGCTTGCTTCCGTCCTTCAGGGTGATCGACGACTGATCGGTGTCAAGAATCAGGCGGAAGCTCTGATAATTGCCCGTGGGAAGCGTGGTCTCACCCAGGTTCATTGTCTTTCCCGACCCAAGATCCAGCAAGTTGATCGAGGCATTGGGTGTTGCGATCGTGGTCCAGCCATCCTGATTGTTTTCGTCGGCGGCTTCTTCGTCGGTCGTCGACGCCTGTTTGGCATCGACCCTGACCACGTAGACATCGACGCTCGCGACCTGGGAAAACGGAAACGGCGCATCCGTAAGCCGAACCGAGAGCCTGCCGGTGCCTGTTCCTGAAGAATCGCTGCAGGCGGCGAGTGCGCAGGTGCAAAATATCAGGCCCGCGCCGCGGATTAATCTGTTCATTTTTGAAGTCTCCTGCATCTGATTTAAGAGTGCCTTAGAGGGCCCGGTGGGCCGAGGGTTCGCGGTGCAGATCGCGGCCTACATTTGCTAGACTCGCGATGTTCGACTGAGGGTCACACCTCTGCCGTTGCGCTGGACCGCCAAGAAAAAAGGGACAGAGCTGAGCTCTGCCCCTTTTACCACTTCTATTTCTTTGGCGGCGGTTTATGAGAGTTTCCGTTATTCGCCTTTTTTCCGCCGTTCCCAGGGACGCCCGCGGGCGGGCCAGCCGTCGCCGGTCTTCCCGAGTTAGCGGGTTTGTGGCTTTGGCCGAACTCGCGTCCGGACTCACCATCGGGGCGGCCTTGACCTGAATTGTTGCGTGACGAAACCTCGCTGGACAGGCTTTCCAGGTCGGCATCAGACGCCCGCGACTTGAGCCGCTCGAGAACGCTTTGTAACGCCTGATCGGCGCTGAGTCCCCTGTCGGTCAGGCTCCCGATCACGAACAAGGGAACGGCCAGCGAACGGTCATGCGGGGCGTCTTTCGCGAGCAGAGATACGGCGGCGCCGTCTACCCCTTTACGCATCGCTTCTGCACCCGCCTCGATCTCGTCTCCCCCGGGCGTCGATCCGCGTCCACTCACGAGAGCCGCTCTGGCGCTTTCCATGCGCTGCGCTTGTTCGTCGATCGAGCGTTCGATGCTTTTTGGATCGACGCCCTTTGCGGCAAACTTGAGGGCGCGATTTTCCAGCGCGTCACCCGGCAGCTGATGGGCACGCGCTTCGGCGATCCGTGCTATTACGCGCGCGGCTACATCACCAGGAAGCACCTCCCTCAGGCGCGCGGAGGCATCCTTTCCCGCCTGCGCATTCGAGGTGCCGGCAAGCACGACGATCGTCAGGCTCTGGAGCAGAAGGTGGCGAGTTCTGGTCATATGGGTGCGTCCCAGGAGGGAACGATGTCGCAAAGCTGTCTTGAAATGAGGGGCCAGATTCCTGGCTGCTACCTCATAGACTCCCCACCGGTAACCGAAAGTCACAGGGAGTAGTTCACTCGACGATAAGCAGGCCAACAGCCCCGCCGAACTCGTCGACCATAGGGAGAAGTCCCGGCGGAACGATCCATTTGCCCCCATTGATTCGCATATTCATTTGATATTGTCCGGGCGCCACCGGGAGATCCACCGTCCAGACCCCATTCCCGGCGGTCGTGAGTTTCATCGGCACCCAGCCGGTGAAGTCTCCACTGACCTCGACGCTCCGCCCCCCCGTAACAGTCGCCTTCAGAGTGACGTTCCGTGCGCCGGCTCGCGCCCACGCGAAATCTTTTATTGCCGCTGGCTCCCCACTTTCAGCGATTGGAACCTGCGTCAACGGTGCATCGGCGATTGGCTGGCGACGATGTCCTCGCGCAAACCGAATGCTCGCCGACGCGAACCTGCCGCCAGGGAAGCCCTGCGTCGGATCGATTGGATAGCTGCCGGCGCCAAGGACTGCTGCCAGCCCCGGTTTCAGCCACGCGACAAGGTTGAAGCTGCCCCACCCTCTTGCCGTTCCACCGAGACTCTCGAGCTGATCTCCCAGACGGAACCCGGCGAGCGCCGAAAAATCCAGGTTCGCGTGTGTCCACGACGCCGATAGCTGGGCATCGGCGTATTTCGCAGAGTCGACCGCGACGGGGCTCAAAACAAAACTCGCGTCGACGCCGCTGATTTGACGGGATGCTCCCGCCTCTCCGATGAAAACGTTCTGGGCGCCATCACCGAATGAGCTTCGTCCCGCGCCGGCGCCAGCGAAGAGCTCACCCACTGCGAGTTGATAATGAAATCGGAAATTACCGAGCACCTGACCCGTGCGGGTACCGTCGTGGTGAGCGCTTCCGCCAGCAAATGCGCCGAGCTCTGTAAGAACTCGAGAGCCGCTCCGGATGAAATACGATCCCGACAGTACGCCCTGCGCGCTCGATCCACCTGTGAAAAATTGGGAAAAGGTACCCACCGCTTCAGCGGCAACTGCGCCCGCCTGGAATGCCGCGTCTCCACTGACTGCGGCGGCCCCGGTATTCACTGTGTCCGCGTACTGCAGCGCCATTCCGCCGATGTCGATCGATGTCTCATTTCGCTGCGCGAACAGCGAGCGCGTGCAGACTAGCAGCGCGCTGAACGCAACTACACGGATTGAGATTGGAGATATCGCCGGGGCTCTCAAGGAGCATAAAGATACAAGCCCGCGAACGAAGTATCGGCAGCTGCTTACGTCTCCGAATTACCCGGCTTTACGACTCGAATGACAGAGCTCTCGGTCCCGAAATCATCGGACGATTTTACCGCCAGCGGATCGGCCACCCAGCGCGTTCCGTTGACGATGAACGCGTACTCATGACGTCCAGGTGTCAACGGCACCGACGCCGCCCAAACTCCCGGCGCGCCAGACAAGCGCAGCACTGTAGAACCCTTTGTCCATTCGTTGAAATCGCCCACCAACTCGACACTCGAGGCCCGCGCATCGACGAAGACAAATCGCACGAGCTGGATCGTGTCCGGTTTCGCCGTGGGCGAGATGGCGCGCGCGACTTCACCCGCACGGTTTCCAATCCGCGTTCCAACCGCGATCCCCGAGAGTCCAACGATCGCGGCCACTCCGGCCGCAACGGCCAGGGCTTTCATCGGCGACATCTCGAAGACGCGCTTCGTCCACCACCACGACGTCGGTGAAGCACCCGGGGCCGGGTAGAGCGCTGGCCCCTCCATGCGCACTCGATCCATCAGTCGCTTCTCAAACGATGGATGCGCCTGCTCAGGTGCGCGCAACGGTGCGGCAATTCGCTCTGCGAACGCCTGATCGTCCATTGCTTCTCTGTCTTCCGCCTCGAAACTGTCAGCCATTATAAACTCCTTCGAGCTGCCCGCGCAGCGCATCACACGCGCGCTTCACCCTCATTTTCAACGCCGAGATGCTTACACCTGTCATCTCGGAAATCTCTTCGTACGTCAGCTCCTCAACGTGCTTTAGCAGAAACGCCTCACGCTGGTCTGTGGGCAGCGTGCTCAAGGCACGCTCGATATGTCCGCCGACATCCGGATCCACTTCCTGCTCCGAGCCCGGAGCTACTGCTCCTTCGATCGCCGCCGCCGACGATGGAAATCTCTGCTCTCTGCGTCGTTGCCGCGAAGCGTAGGTTCTGCATTCATTGACCACGATCTGGTACAACCACCCGCCGAAGTGCTCGGGATCCTTGCATCCGCGAAGCCCGCGAAAGGCGCGCATGAAGGCCGACTGCAGCGCATCATCAGCATCCACCCGAGAGCCAAGCATTCGAACTGCAAACCGGGCGCATGAATCCTGATGCCGTCTCACCAATCCAGAGAATGAGTCGACGTTACCGTTCAGAACTAACGCAACCAACTCGGCGTCCGAAAACCCCGTCACAAGTCAATGACTCCTGGTGACTGCGGCAAAGTCACAAAAGGCGGAAACGCGTTTCCGCATTTCCGCCTGAGGTGTGACAGGAATGTATGCTCCCGCACAATGCAACTGACTATCGTATGAATCCGCGATCTGATCGCTCCGCTTGGCGACGTTCCTTTTTCTTTGCCAGAAGGGCCATTGCCACTGAATCGGTGCGCGCCTTGATAACCGCTCCACCCGAGGAATCGCCGGCTACGAGCGTGTCGTCGCACTTGCGAAGGTCATAAATCGAGCGCGTCTCGCATCCTGAACGCAACAACTTTGACTCGGTGCTCTTCGTCGCCTGCGCCGGTTTGTCGGGGACACACTTTCCGCGCGCCGCATCAGCAACGGCGCACTCGGTCTCCGCGCGCGTCGTTGGACGGCGGGAGACCGAGTACATCAGAGCTGCCAAAGACGAAACTGCGACGGCCAGCAGCAGCACCGCGACCAGCAGCTCGCCGATCACGAAGCCGCGACGGGCCCGTTCAACCGGGCGACCGTCGCCCGGCACTAGTACTCGACCCAGTTGTCGACCCAGGTGTTACGCAGGGTGACAAGCGCTCCCATGGTGGTCGTCGCCTTCGCGACTTCGCAGGAGTTGTAGTTGTATTGCTTGGTACCATTCGCGGTTGACGGATCCGGGACATAGGTTCCGAGCTTGGTGTTGAGACCGCTCACGGTCGCACCCTGAATGCCGTTGTTTCCGTTAGAGGTAATGTCGTCGCCAACCAGTATGACTCCTCGCCAACCCGTGCTCCCGTTGACCGTGAGTGTACCCGTTACGATCAGCATTCCGGTTCCAGACGTCGGAAGCGTAAAGTTGCCGTTGACGCGAATGATGGGATAGTAACGCGACGAGGTGTCCGCGAACGAGGCAGTCATCGCCGCGGTGGGCCATGACGCTGGAGGGATAATCATAGTCGGCGCTATCAGGTTGCCGTTCACAATCCCGTTCCAGTCAATCGCGACGGAGTCAGGAGCCACCGAGTCCACGGGGGGATTGCCGACGGCAACCGTTTTCCCTGTATAGCCAGGATTCACCGGGACAACGACACCTGCGACGGCAGCCGAGTCACCGCACAGATCGATACCACCGAGCGTGCCGGCGTTTCCGTTTTTCTGAAGACCCGAGAGCGCTGTCCAACCAGCCAGAACCTGCATCGATGCCGGCTCCCACAGCACGTACTGCGCAACAGTTCTTACGGCTTGTGGAGATCCCGCGTACGCGTTGGCGGTTTCAACGCCTCTCGAGCGAGCGACGTATAGACCAGACTGGGAGCCTCTGACCGGACGTAGGCGCGTTAGCGTGACCTCTGCGTAACCGCCCGGAACGTTGATGACGACAGTATCTGGAATCGCACCGGGCACTTTGCTGTAACTGGGCTTGCCCTGCATCAGTGAGTCACGACGGACGAGAAACAGCTCCAGTCCCTGCTCCGCGATCCTGAATGCGGAAATCTGGGACTTCTGGTCGGCCACCGATCTGCGTTCCGCACTCACCAGAGAAAAGCCCCCGGCGATCATGATCGTTAGAACCGCGATCACGAGAATCGCTATCGGAATCGCAAAACCGCGGCGTTCGTTGTTGTTCAGCATATATGAAGAGCCTCTCGGCTAGTTTGAGCGGTTCTTGAAGAAGACCGCGGTTTGAAAAGGTGCGTTTTCAGTGGACATCTGGCCCGGGGCGATGTACTCGCTGGTACCGTCGAAATGCAGCTCGAGTCCGCGAATGTCGGCGAGGTTCGCCGGTGGATTCACAGAAGCGGTCGCTCCGCCGTTGACCGTGAAGAACTTCCAGCCCGCGGTGGCCGCGAAAGGAGCAACGATCTCTTCGGGATCCTCGGCGCCGCTTGGTGAAATGGGTGTTCGATATAGGCCGAGCTTGCCAGGAACGGAGAGCGAGGCTTTGAATTCGTACCTGACCTTCGTGTAAAGAAACACTGGCGTGCCGAGTCCGCCGCCGACGGGCAAAGGCGGCTGAACCAGCACCGTCATGCCATTCGGCACCATGGTGATGTTCACGCCGGTGCAGACGGCGGCAGTGCCGGTGTTTAACGAGGCACCACCACCTTCGACATAGGAGTACGCGCCCGTCTGGAAGTTTCTCCACGCATAGCCGAAGAACTTGTCTTTAGCCTGGGCGTAAGTTGTCGAGTCGACTGGCAGAAGACTCAGGTGCGTCCCACCGTTGGCATTGGCGCACATGACGCCAATAGCGAACGGAATACGAATCGTCAGAGAGGTCGGGCTTGCAGCCACTACGCCACCACCGGCGTCGATCATTCGGAAGTCAGAGATAACGCGGTTCAGCGACGAGCGCGAAACGTTACGGGCGGCGTTGGCCATTCCCTGACGATCGAAGAATTTGCCCTGCACCGTCATCAGCTTGGTAAAGGCAGCACCGACGATGGCGAAAAGCACTACACCGACGATCAACTCGATCAGCGTCATACCGCGGCGTTCGCGGCCCGCCGTTTGATTTGTCATAGGACACCGTCCGCGCAATCTGTGCAAAGCACATGGGACGTACGTGCTTTAGTCCGAATAAACGTTGCAGTATCCGGCTTATAGCGCGGATTCACTGGCGTGACGATGATCTTGATCGACTTTATGACGTTGAGAGTTGGCTCAGTAACGGTGATGACCCGGGTGTGCGGGTAGTTGCCTCCCGTTACCGACACTGTGCTCGTTCCAGTCCTGACCGAGTCGTAAGGAATGCCCTCGAGCCTGTTCAGTTCCTGAATCATCACGCCATTTCTGTAAGCGTCACCGGTCGTCTTGATGCCGCTCTTCGACACTGAAAGAACGAGCGCAGCGAGGGAAGAAACCGCAACCGCGAGGATCACCATTGCCACGATGACCTCGACGATCACGAATCCTTTGCGGCTCTCACGAGATGGCGCCGCCGCTTGGGCAGCGCGTAGCGACCTGCGGATAGAGATTCGCATTAGTGTGACACCCGGATGAAGCCAGCGCTGCTGGCTTTGATTTGTTTGCTATAATCCCCGTTGGCCAGCTCGATCGTTACGGCGGATGAAGAGATACCGTTGGGGAACACGTCGATGGTGGCAGGGGTGAACTTCAGCTTCGTGAGGCGATACTCGGACGTGTCACCATAGAACGTCCTGATACGGAGTATGTTGCCGGTCTTGCGATCCACGAACTGGTAGCTGCGCGTGGTCTCGTCGGCCTGGATTCGAACCGGCTGGCGTTGCCGCGCCGCGACTGCAAAGGCATTCTGGAGATCGGCGGTGATGACCATCGCAGCGCGATTCGTCCGT
>JBJMOT010000082.1:0-43923 GCA_045803585.1 Gemmatimonadaceae bacterium | reverse complement strand
ATCGGCGGCGCTCTGGCCGCGGTGTTGTTTCTCGTGGACGGCTACGCCAGGCGACGATGGATAATGTCTTTTCCGTCACAGCGAGCGAGATCGGTCAATCTGGAGGCGCGTCGTGGCACGCCACGCGTCTGGCTCGTCGCGCACCTCGACTCGAAATCGCAGACGGTCCCGATGCTGGTCCGCATCGCCGGCACGATTGCGGTCGCGACCGTCGGCGCTCTGACGATTGTTGCGGTGTTGTTGTCCTTAGCCGGTGCGGATGGAGGAAAGTGGGTCTGGGATGCGTTGCAAGCAGCGGCAGTCTTAGCCGCAGTTCCCGGTGTTAGCTGCTTCGTGCGCAACGGCTCGCCAGGCGCGGTCGACAATGCGACCGGCGTGGTGGCGGCCATCCTCGCCGCACAATCCGCTTCGGCTCCGCGCGACCTCGGCGTTCTCATCACGAGCGCCGAGGAAATGGGACTTGCGGGCGCGCGCGCATGGTGCGTTACCGCGCACTTGGAAGACGTAGTTGTGAATTGCGATACGGTAGACGATGTTGGCGAGTGGCGCGCGATGTATACGACTGCCCGTCCGAAACGCCTCGGCGACGGCGCTCTGCGCATTGGCGCAGGCCTCGGCTTGCGCCTGCGAGTTGGACGGCTTATTCCCGGGATCCTGACGGACAGTATCCCATTCTCCGATCGAGGTATGGAAGCGGTAACGATCAGCCGAGGCACGCTCGCGACGCTCGCGCGCATTCACACGCGGCGCGATTTTTCCAATGCGCTTACGGGGAAGGGCGCGGCGGAAGCGAGCGTCCTTCTTTCTGCTTTAGCCAAGGAACTAGCCTGATGTACCTGCTGATTCTGGTGTGCGTGATCGCGCTCTCCCTGATTCTGATCGTGCTTGGCTTGCCCGGTCTCTGGATCATGGTGGCGACAGCTGTCACGTATAACATGATCGTGAAGGGCGACCCGATCGGCTGGGTGAGCATTGTGGCGGTGACAGTTCTGGCCTTCATTGCTGAACTGCTGGAATTTTCCCTGACTGGCAAATACGCGCGTAAGTATGGTGGCTCGCGACGTGCTGGTTGGGGGGCCATAATTGGGAGCATGGTGGGCGCGATGGTCGGTTTTCCGGTTCCGATCGTTGGCCCCGTAATCGGCGCGTTCGTCGGCGCTTTTTTGGGAGCGCTCATTGCCGAAGTCACGCGTGGATCGTCTGCTGGTGATGCCACTCGCGTGGCCAAGGGCGCCCTCATCGGAAGAGTCGTTTCCACCGGTCTCAAGATCGGCATAGGGTTCACGATCGGTATTTGGATTTTCATCGCGGCCGCCAAATAACTTTTTGATCCCCACACCCACCCAATGACAGCAGAAAGTGCCAGCGCAGCCACCGAATCCGCTCCCGCGGACGGGAAGTACGTGTACTGCATCATCCGTAACGATCGCTCGCGCGAGTTTGGCGAGATCGGAATCGGCAGCGCTTCACGCGTCTATACCGTGAACCACAACGATCTCGCGGCCGTGGTTAGCGACACACCGATCGTGATCTATGATCCAACGCGCGAGAACGTCCTGGCGCACGAGTTCGTCAACGAGACCGTGATGCGCGAGTTCACGCTCATACCGATGTCATTCGGGACAGTGTTCCGGTCGGAGAAGGATGTAACGGCTCTGCTGAGATCGACCTACCAGGCCTTCACCGACGTACTCGACAAAATGCAGGACAAGATCGAGTTCGGTCTGAAGATCCTGTGGGATCGCGACAAAGTCGTAGCGGCGATCGAGCGCGAGAACGACGAAATCCGCCGACTGAAAGACGAAATCACGCGCAACGCGGCATCGTCCACTTATTTCGCGCGCATGCAGCTGGGCCGGCTGGTGGAAGCGGCGATGGAAGAGGCCAGCAATCGTTACGTCACGGACGTCCACGAGCAGCTGAAAGACGTTTCCGCGGCCAGCCGGAGCAACAAGGTCATCGGCGACCGCATGATTCTCAACGCCGCGTTCCTCGTCGATCGCAAGGACGAGAAGCAGTTCGACGAGAAAGTGAAGGCGATCAGTCTTCAGTACGAAGATCTGCTTACCTTCAAGTACACGGGCCCGTGGCCGCCCTACAACTTCGTGAACATCAAGCTGAAGCTCGAGAAGGCCACCTGAGCCGCGCCTGATCATGGGACTTCTGACCAACATACTTCTCGCACCTTTCCTCGGCCCTGTCTGGGGGGCGAAGTGGTCGCTCGACAAAGTCGATCGCGTGGTGAAAGAGGAGCTCACGGACGATACCCCCATCAAGGAAGACCTGATGGCCTTGCAGATGAAGCTCGAGATGGGGGAGATCGACGACGCCGATTACGTTCGCGAGGAGGCGGAGATCATGCGCCGGCTCCGCGAGGTGCGTGAGTGGCGTGAGAAACTCGGAATGTCGATTGGCGGCGGGCCTGTGCGTGTTGCCGGCAGCGCCGAGTCAGAGTAGCGCGTTAAGCGCAGCCTGATGATCGAGCGACTGTGCTACGTCTACGGCGTGGTTCGGCCCTCTCTGGAGACGAGCACCGCCCCCACAGGCATAGACGGCGGCTCCGTCTCGCTGATTCTCGGCGATGATGTTGCGGCGCTGGCCACTGGGGTGAGCGCAAACGATTACGCTCCCGACAGGGTCGAGACGCTCACTGCCGACGTCGAATGGGTCAGCCAGCGGGCTACTGCACACGACCGGGTGCTGACATGGGCATCGGACAACGGTCCCGTAATTCCCTTTCCAATGTGGACGCTGTTTCGTGACGCGAAAGCCGTGAAGGCGATGCTCACGAAACGGAAGAGCGAGATGGAGCAAACCTTCTCGCGCATATCAGGCGGTCGCGAGTTCATCGTCCGCGTGTATGTTCAGCCCGGGGTACTCAAGGAGAGCCTGATCGATAAGAACAGCGAGCTCAAAGCGCTCGACGAAGAAGCTGGTCGCGCATCTCCGGGTCAGAAGTATCTGCTGGAGCGGAAGATCGAGAACCTGCGCAGGGATGCGGGTCGCGATTTCGCAACGAACGGCGCGCGCGAGATTTACGACGCACTCCGGACCGCGTCGATGGATGCGATTCGCGAGCAGCCCGTCAACTCTGGCGCGCCGCGCGAGCAGGGCCGCGCGATTCTCAATGCATCGTTCCTCGTCGCGGCGCCGCGGGTAGTGGAGTTCCAGCGCCAGCTGACAGCAATGGTCAACAATTATGAACGGTCTGGCTTCCGGTTCGACTTCACAGGCCCCTGGCCACCGTATCACTTCGTCGGTGAGAGGTCCCAGTGAGCATCGACGACGTCCTCGGCCCCCCGCGCATCGAGCTCTCGGAGGTCCTCAATCACATCCTCGACAAAGGCGTGGTGCTGAGGGGAGAGGTGATGCTGGCTGTAGCGGACATTGATCTCATCAAGCTCGATCTCGGTTTGCTGCTCACGGCGCTCGAGACGGCGTTGAGCCGGTCCTCGCTGCCTGCGTCGTCGCATCCGGCGATGCCCTCAGCGCCGATGGCAGGCGCGCGCGCGCCGTCTTCGGGCTCGACGATGGAGAGTCAGGTCGTGGAGTCGCTGCCGGCCCCGAAAGATGCGCAGATCGCCCCGCTGGAGGCGGTTGCTCCCGGTTTGCCACCGCGTCTTAATACGGATCCCGACAAAGTCGAGAACGGGCTCGCCAAGCTCGTCTTGACGTTGATTGAGGTATTGCGTAAGGTCCTAGAGCACCAGGCAGTTCGGCGTATGGAGGGGGGGCACCTCAGTGACGCGGAGATCGAGAAGCTCGGCATCGCGTTGCTGCGCCTCAACGACCGGATGCAGGAAATGAAGGGCATCTTCGGTCTGACCGACGAGGATCTGCAGATAGATCTGGGCCCCCTAGGCACGCTACGATAACCCGGCACACCAGCCGAACGGAGACCACTGCTTGGCAGACTTAGTATCCCCGTCGCGCACCTACGGGCTCGTCGACATTCTCGATCGCGTGCTCGACAAGGGCCTCGTCGTTGTCGGCGACATCAAGATCAATCTCGCCAACGTCGAGCTGCTCACCATTCAGGTTCGCCTTCTGATCTGCTCGATCGACAAAGCAGAGCAAATCGGCTTGAACTGGTGGAAAACGGATCCGCGCCTGAGCACCCACGCCAGGCCAGCGATTTCTCAACCGTCACCACAAACCGCCTCGGCAGCAAGTCAACAGGAGTCACGACATGGCAGTTGAACGTTCCCCGAGCGGGAGCTCGCTAATCGATGTTCTCGACCGCGTACTCGACAAGGGCATCGTTATCGACGCGTGGGTTCGCGTCTCTCTAGTCGGCATCGAGCTCGCGACCGTGGAAGCGCGCATCGTCGTCGCCTCCATCGACACCTATCTCAAATATTCCGAGGCTGTCGGACTATCTGCTCCGATTTCGCGCCCGCGCGAGTTGACCCAGGGCGGGGCCGAAGAGCTCGAGCGAATGCGGTCGGAAAATGCTGATCTGAAGCGGCGGCTTGAGCGACTCGAAGCGTGAGACCGGAGCGGTAGCCTCTAACCCGCAGCTAAGCGGAGAGCGTCTCGCCGAGCTGCTCTCCGCCATATCCGAGGCGCCCGATTTCGTAACTGCCGCCACGTTCATGCTGGCACAGTTCGCGGATATTGCTGGGGCGCGCCGCGCATTGGCAGTCACCCTCGACAGTCCGCCGCGCGAGCTGGTCACCACGGCGAGTATTGGCTTCGATGCCCCGGCAGCGCACGTCTCCGTGCCGACGGAAGATCTCTCCAATCCGCTGACGCTGTCGGCGCTTTCACTGCACTCCATCAGCTGTGACGGCGTCGCGCCTCTACCGGGCCTGCCCTTCGGCGAGTGGACGGCTATTCCGTTTCCGCAGCCCCAATTTCGTGGCGCCCCACATGTGCTGACCGACGCAGAGCTGGAGGCCGTTCAGCTCCCAGGCTGCGCCGTGAGACGAAACGCGGTGGGGGACCGCCGTCGCAAACTGGGCCACGCGCCTGGGGGTGTCATCCTGCTGGAGGCGAGCGTTGATGACGACCTCCTCCGGGCCCTGATGCACGCGGCGTCGCTGGCGGGTCCCGTTCTCGCCCGAATGGCAGCGGTCGAGGAGTTCCGGCTCTCGACCGGACGTCTCGACCAGCAGCGTGAGATGCTGACGACGATCATGAACTCGCTGCCCGATCCGATCGTGATCATCAATGCCGATCGCGAGATGGTCGTTCAGAACCAGCGCGCCGAGCATCTGCTTTCGACGACCGACAAGGATTCCGAGGGAAGAAGGCGCGCGGTCGAGATAAACAATCTGCTTTTCACATCACACCTTTCGAAGGCAGCGATGGGATCGAAGGAGACTGCCGGCTCGCGCGAGCTGAATCTCGTCGATCCCGATGAAGGCACCGACCTGCTGTTCGAGGTCCTGACGCATCCGCTCGGCGCGGGCAACGGCATTCACGGCGGGGCGACGGTGTCGGTGCTGCGCGACGTTACCGACCTGCGTCGCGCGTCGAACGAGCTCGAGCGCCAGGTCCAGCGGGTAAGGCTCGCCGAGATCGATGCCAAGCGCGAGCGCGACCGTCTCAATCTCATTCTCGAAAACGTCGCCGACCCGATTCTCGTAACCGACGACCGCTCCAACATCATCCTGATGAACAAGGAGGCGGAGCAGCTGTTCGAGTCGGACGACAGCGAGAGCTGGGAACGCGCGGCAATGATCCAGGCGAACGATACCAAGTTCACGACTTTCATCTCCGATTTCACCATCAGCCCTTCGCTGGCTCGTCGCGAGCAGATGAAGCTGCACATTCCGGAAACGGGAGTCGAGCTGCCGGTCGAAGTGGTGTCGGGGAAGATTCTCAATCGGCGTGGCGAGCCGCTGGCAATCGTATCCGTACTCCACGATCTCACCGAGCAGGCCGAGAACGAGCGCTTGTACGAGGAACTGAAGACGTTCTCCAGCCAGCTCGAAGAGCGCATTCAGGCGGCCACCGCGGACCTTGCCGAGCAGAACACGCGACTGCAGTGGCAGTCGCGCGAGCTGGAGAAAGCAAACCGGCTCAAGTCAGAATTTCTGGCCAGTATGTCGCACGAGCTGCGGACGCCGATCAACGCGCTCATCGGCTATGCGTCACTGATGCTGGATCGCATTTACGGCGATCTGACCCCCCGCCAGGAAGAAGGACTGAACCGCATTCAGGGGGCCGCGCAGCACCTGCTCGCCCTGATCAACGACATCCTCGATCTCGCCAAGATCGAGGCGGGCCGCATGCCGCTGCACCTCGACGATGTCACCCTCGGCGATATAATGACCGAGATCTCGCAGCAGATCGAGCCGCTGGTGAAAAAGAAGCAACTGGCGTTCAACGTAGAAATCCCGTCGAAGAGCCTGGTGCTGCACACCGATCGGACGAAAGTGAAGCAGATTCTGCTGAACCTCCTGTCAAATGCGGTCAAGTTCACGCACCACGGCGGTATCAAGGTCATGGTAATGAGGGACGAGGAAGATCTGCGTTTCGACGTGACCGATACGGGTATCGGGATACGCGAAGTCGATCTCGAGTCGATCTGGGAGGATTTCCGTCAGGTCGACCAGTCGCGCACCCGCGAATTTGGTGGAACCGGCCTCGGCCTCAGCATTACTCGCAAACTGGTCGACGCCCTGGGCGGTCACGTGTTTGCAGCCAGCAACTTCGGTCACGGATCGACGTTTACCGTCGTACTGCCGATCAGAAGCGTCGTTCGGCCGGATGATCCGCCGCGCGTGATCGACGAAGTTCCGCCGCCGCCTCCCGCCGAGCGTTGACACGACCTGTCTAAAACGTAGATTGAACCAACGCCCCGAAGCTCTCGGGGCGTTTGCTTTTTCTGCCCACCTATCGGGGTCGGTTCCCGGTTTCCAGCGCTCCTGAATGTTTGATTCCAATACTCGTACTATCGTCGTCGTCGGCGCGCAGTGGGGAGATGAAGGCAAGGGCAAGCTGGTCGACGTCCTCGCTGAGCGTGCTGACTGGGTTGTCCGATACCAGGGCGGCGCCAACGCCGGGCACACAGTTCACATCGGCGATAAGTCATTCGTTCTTCACCAGATTCCAAGCGGGATATTGCACCCGGGTGTGCGCTGCGCCATCGGCAATGGCGTGGTGCTCGATGTCGAGACACTGTTCGCGGAAATCGACGAGCTGGTCACCGATGGGATCGATGTCGAGGGCCGGCTGTACGTCAGCGATCGCGCCCATCTGGTGCTTCCGTATCACAAGCTGGTCGACAAACAAAGCTCGGCGAGCAAGGAGATCGGGACGACAGGTCGCGGGATCGGTCCCGCGTATGAGGACAAGTACGGCCGGAGGGGAATCCGCGTTCTCGATCTGCGTAATCCTGCGCGCCTGAGGAAGCTGGTGGAGCGCGGCGTGGCTCACGCCAACATTCAGCTCGCGATATCAGGCGACAAGCGCGCGGACGTCGACTACACACTCAGCGTCCTCGAGCAATTCACGCAGCGCCTGCTTCCGCTCGCTGAGGATGTGGGGCTGAGAATTCACCGCGCAATTGTCGGCGGAGCGGCTGTTCTCCTGGAAGGAGCTCAGGGATCCCTGCTCGACATCGATCACGGCACGTATCCGTTCGTCACGTCAAGCAGCACGACTTCGGGTGGGGCGGCGACCGGCGTCGGTATCGCGCCGAAGGAGCTGGATTCCGTCATCGGCGTCGTGAAAGCATACACGACGCGCGTCGGCAATGGTCCACTCCCGACCGAATTCGACGAGCCGCTCGGAACGAGGGTGCGTCAGTTGGGAAATGAGTTCGGCGCGACGACCGGCCGTCCGAGGCGCTGCGGCTGGTTCGATGGCGTAGTCGTTCGGTATGCGGCGCGGGTGAACGGCCTGACGGATCTCGCGGTCACCAAGCTCGACGTGCTGGACACTCTAGACCGCATTGGACTCTGTACGGGCTACGAAGTCGGCGGGGATTTCTACGAGGAATTTCCGGGCGATCTGGATCTTCTCGAGCGCGCAGTTCCGAGGTACGAGTGGTTCGACGGTTGGCAAGCGAGCACGGCGGCGGCGAGGACGCTGACTGATCTTCCCACCGAAGCACGTCGCTATCTGGATCGAATACAATCGCTCGTCGAGACTCAGATCAGCTATGTGAGTGTGGGAACGCGCCGTGATCAGATCATCGGCGTCGAAGGGGCAGTTCCCGTTGGCGCCGCGGTAGTCGCCTGATACTGGTTTGACGATGGACAACGACGCGGACCTCGTGATCGTTGGCGGAGGCCCGTGCGGCCTGGCCGCTGCTGTTTCTGCGCAGCGCGCGGGTCTGCGACCTCTCGTAATCGAGGGCAATGTTGCAGTCAGCGCGATCGAAGCATATCCGACGTACGTCAGATTTTTCTCGACCGCCGAAAAGCTGAGCATCGGGGGGCTGCCGTTCGTCATCTCCACGGAGAAGCCGGCGCGGAACGATGCGCTCGCGTATTACCGATCGGTTGTCACCTACTTCGGGATCCCGCTGCGGCAACGCGAGCGAGTCATTGCGATCAAAGGTGGGAGCGGAAATTTCACGGTCCTGTCTCAGACGGCGGGGGGCGAGAAAAGAGAAACTAAAACGGGTGCGGTAGTGGTCGCGACCGGATACTTCGGGTCGCCGAACAAGCTCGGCGTTCCGGGCGAGGATTTGCCGCACGTAACCCATGTGTATCGGGAAGGACACGAAGCGTTTCTTCAGGATGTGGTCGTGGTCGGGGGCGGGAATTCCGCAGCGGAGGCTGCACTGGATCTGTGGAGATCGGCCGCGCGGGTGACGCTCGTCCATTTCGGGCCGGGCTTCGACAAGAAGATCAAGCCTTGGGTTCTGCCTGACTTTACGAATCGCGTTAAAGAAGGACTGATCTCCGTCAGATGGAACAGCCGGGTCACATCGATCACTCCGACGGAGGTCGTGATCACGGGCGCTGGCGAAGGTAGAGTGAAAGCGGATCGCGTCTATGTCATGACCGGCTTCGCTCCGAAGCTCGATCTGCTGCGAGATTGTGGAGTTCCCATTGATGCAAAGACCGGGATTCCTGCCCACGACTCGAAGACACTCGAGACATCGGTCCCCGGTATATTCATCGCCGGCGTGGTGGTTGCCGGCTACGACGCGAACAAGGTGTTCATCGAGAACGGCCGCTATCATGGTGACAGAATCGTCGCCCGTCTCCTCGGCCAACGCGCGCCCGCGGAGCCGAAGCTGAGCGCGGAGCTCGATACATAGGCCAGCGGCGGCGGACCGCGCCCAGCCCGACTACTTTTCCCGAATGCCCAATCAGCCCGATGTGATGGATAAGCTCGTGTCGCTGGCCAAGCGGCGCGGATTCATCTTCCAATCCTCCGAGATTTACGGCGGCACCGGATCCGTGTGGGATTATGGCCCGCTGGGCGTCGAGCTGAAGAAAAATCTCAAGGACCGCTGGTGGCACGCGATGGTGCGCGCGAGGAACGACATCGAGGGTCTCGACGCTGCGATCCTCATGCACCCGCGTGTTTGGGAGGCGAGCGGGCACGTCAGCGGATTCGTGGATCCGCTCGTCGATTGCAGGAACTGCAAGAAGAGATTTCGCGCCGACGACCCACGCATCAAGGGAACGCCAGGTACGCCCGACTCGCAGTGCCCGGCCTGCGGAATGAAGGGGACGCTAAGCGAGGCGCGTCAGTTCAATTTGATGTTCAAAACGTTCATGGGTCCCGTCGAAGATTCGGCCGCGGTGGTTTATCTCCGGCCGGAGACGGCACAGGGCATCTACGTCAATTTCCTGAACGTACAGCAGTCGACGCGTCAGAAGATTCCCTTCGGCATCGCGCAGATCGGCAAGGCATTCCGCAACGAGATCACTCCGGGGAATTTCATTTTCCGGACGCGTGAATTCGAGCAAATGGAGATGCAGTTCTTCGTCGAGCCGGGCACCGACATGCAGTGGTTCGAGTACTGGAAACAGCAGCGGATGGACTGGCATAGGAGCCTCGGACTGGCAGAGAACCGACTCCAGTTCCATCAGCACACGAAGGAGGAGCTCGCGCATTACGCGCGCGCGGCGTTCGATGTGCAGTTCGACTTCGGGGGCACGCTCGGCTTCCAGGAAATTGAGGGTGTGCACAACCGCGGCGATTTCGATCTGTCGCAGCATCAGCAGTTCTCGGGCAAAAAGCTGGAGTACTTCGACCAGCCGAACAACCGGCGGTTTCTGCCGTATGTGGTCGAGACTTCGGTGGGCGCAGACCGGACGACGCTCGCGGTGCTGGTGAACGGATATCGGGAGGAAGCGGTCGAAGGCGAGTCTGAGGGGAGAACGGTACTTGGACTCCACCCTTCGATCGCGCCGATCAAGGCGGGCGTTTTCCCGTTGGTGAAGAAAGACGGAATGCCGGAGATGGCGCGCAAGATAGCGGACGACCTGAGAGAATCGTTCCCGATCTTTTACGACGACAGCGGCGCGATCGGCCGCAGATATCGCCGGCAGGACGAGGTCGGTACGCCGTTCGGAATTACGGTCGATGGTGAGTCCCTGACGAACACCACCGTCACAGTTCGCGATCGCGACACTCTCAAGCAGGAGCGCGTCGAAGCCGGCCAGCTCAAGGATTACCTGAAGCGCAATCTGGCACAGTGAGCGACCTGGACCTTCGGCGCCTTCGAGCTGAGGGCCAGGCGTTCATGGAAGCGATCTCCCGAGAGAGCTACTTGGCTTATGCGGGACTGAAGAAAACCGCGGAGCTCCAGCCGATCTACGACAAATACGCCCGCGTGCTGGGAAAAGAAGCCTTTGAGCTGACTCTGGAAGCCTTCCAGGGAGCTGGTGAAGGCACCGAGGAAAAGCGTTCCGCCCGATTGCTGCTCGAGTGGGAGATCGAGTCGCAGGCCGCCAAACCTCTCGCCGCCTTGGACGAGCGAGAAATCGAGTGGGAGAACACCGCTGTCGTTCGTACTCCCGACGGGCGCGTAATCCAATATCAGGCGGTGCCGATCGAGATCTCGAATACCAAAGATCGGCCGTCGCGCCTGGCGCTCGATGCGGCGAGAGCAAAACTGGTCAGCAAGGAGCACGCTCCGCTAAGGCTGGAGCGGTTGCAGCGCGAGAAAGAATACATCGAGTCACTTGGGGTCGCGGGAGACTACAACTCTTCGTTCGAGGCGGTCACCGGAATCTCGCTGTCGGGGCTCGCCCTGAGCTGCGAACAATTTCTTCGTGATACCAAGTCGATGTGGGACGACGCGCTGCGCGAGGCACTCCGCTCCTCGCTTGGCATCAAGCCTTCTCAAGCGAGGCGGTCGGATGCACTGGCTCTTTTCCGCGCATCTCAATACGACGACGCCTTCCCGGGCCGCGAGATGGAAGCGGTCATACGACGTCAGGTGAACGAGATGGGGATAGACCCCACGGCTGACGGACGCATCATCTTCGATCTGGGGGAGCGCGAGGGCAAGCGGTCGCGAGCGTTCTGCTCTCCGGTGCGTGTTCCCGAAGAGGTTTACCTCGTGCTGCGCCCGCATGGCGGCCAGAGCGATTACAACACGTTTCTTCACGAGCTCGGACACGCGCTCCACTTCGGCTACGCCAGTCCGGATTACTCATTCGAATACCGTTGGCTGGGCGATAACTCCGTGACGGAGTCTTACGCTATGCTGTTCGATCACCGAATGCAGGACAAGGGCTGGCTGCTGCGTTACTCCAAGCTCGGCGCGAACAGAGTTGGAAAGTTCCTCCGCACTGCCGGACTCGAGGAGCTCCATTTTCTCCGACGCTATTGCGCCAAGTTGATCTACGAGAGAACGCTCTACAGCGGTGAACTGGAATGGTCCTCTCTGCCTGATCTCTATGTCTCTCTTCTGACTGGTGCGACCGGATTCGAGTACGATCCCGCCGATGCTTTTGTCGATGTCGATCCGCGATACTATTCAGCCCGGTACCTGAGGGCGTGGCAGCTCCAGTCGATTTTGAATGAGCAGTTGACGTCGCGCTTCGACGTGGACTGGTTCCGCAACCCGAGCGCCGGACCGTGGATCGCGCAAGAGCTGTTTGCGCAGGGCCAGAGAGAGAACGCCGAAGAAATCGCCGCCCGCACCGGCGTCAACGCGCTGTCCTTCGAGCCACTCGCGCGGAAGGTCGAGGCGTTACTTGAGTCCTGATTGGGAGAGTGCCGAAAAGGAGACGGTGTCGCGATTGCGCGAGATCATCCGGTTCGATACCACCAACCCGCCAGGCAATGAGCTGCCGCTAGCGCTGTATCTCCAGCGCGCGCTGGCTGCTGAAGGAATCGAGACGACGCTTCTCGAGCCCACGCAGAATCGCGCGCAGCTAGTTGCTCGAATTCGCGGAACTGGGGCCCACCGTCCGGTGATGCTATTGGCGCACATGGATGTAGTCAGCGTCGAGCGCGCGCACTGGACCCGCGATCCATTCGCCGGGGATATCGCCGACGGCTATCTGTACGGTCGCGGAGCCATCGACGACAAGGGAATGCTCGCCGCCAACCTCATGACGATGCTTCTCCTGAAGAGAATGGTGGTATCGTCGGGCGAAACATTGTCGCGGGATGTCGTTTTCGTGGCGACATCTGACGAGGAAGCCGGTGGCGACTGGGGGATGGGCTGGCTGGTCGCAAACCATCCGCAGCTGCTCGACGCCGAGTTTGCGCTCAATGAGGGTGGCAGGACGCGCATGATCGAGGGTGGTAAAACCTATCTCGCGGTGCAGAGCGCGGAGAAGATATCGCACGTCGTCACACTGATCGCCCGGGGCAGCGCCGGGCACGCCGCGATTCCGCTGGCGGACAACGCTGTATTTCGTCTGGGGCGCGCGCTCGATCAGCTGTCCCGTCACATGGAGCCGACGATACTGACGGATACCACGCGCCTTTTCTTCTCGCGGCTGATCGACATCTGGCCGAACGCGCAGGAGAAGAAAGCGATGCATGATCTCGTTCTGGGAGACGAGACGGCGAGCGAACGCGGCGCGGAGGTGCTTTCAGAGACGCCCGTGTTCAACGCGGTGCTCAGAAACGGTATCTCTCCGACCATCCTCCACGCGGGCAAACAGATCAACGTCATTCCTGACCTGGCGACCGCCGATTTCAATGTCAGGACACTCCCCGGCCAATCAGTCGACGACGTCGTCCAGCGGATGCGCGCGGCGGTGAACCAGCCCGATGTCGCTTTCGAGATCACTCACCGCGGAGAGGAAGCGCCTGCATCCGACCCCGAATCTCCAATGTTCCATGCAATCGCGAGCGCCGCGCACGAGCTCGATCCCGCCATCGCGGTGGTTCCTTATCTGAGCACCGGCGTCACCGATAGTGCGCGCCTGAGGCGTCTTGGCGTCAAAGCATACGGCGTTCTGCCATTCCCGATGCACCAGTCCGACGAGGAGCGCATGCACGGCAACGACGAGCGCGTCCCGATCGCCTCGCTGCACTTCGGCACCCGACTGATTTTTCGGTCGATTGAGCTAATCGCGCGGTAGTTTCGTGCTGCGATGGACATCTCGGTCTGGGTCGAGCCGAGGGATACTCTTCGGCGACACGAAGACGATATCCTCCCGACTGACCTGCGTATGGATCTCAAACAACCGAAAGGGTTTACCGACCCTGCAGCTCGTCCGCGATCCGCGCGCCATCGTACATCTTGCGCAGCGCCTCCGGAATCGCCCGCGAGTGCACGCTCACCGTACGACCGACAGCCGACGAGAAGATGAATCGGTTCGATACACCTTCGATGTTCGAATCGAACACCAACCCGACCACCTCGGCGTTTCGGTTGATTACGGGACTGCCCGAATTGCCCCCGATAATGTCGTTCGTCGAAACGAAGTCATATGGCGTCGAAAGATCGAGGTTCGCCTTTCGAGTCACCCACCGCTCTGGCAGCTTGAACGGATCCTTGTTGTCGAACGCCGCTGAGCGCTCGTACAGACCGTAAAACGTCGTCTTGTACGGCGCGATCGTGCCGTTGCTGGGGAATGACTTCACCAGGCCATCGCTGATGCGGAGCGTAAACGTCGCATCGGGTGGAAGCGCAGTTCCATACGTGGCGAAGAGCGCCTGACCGATCTTCTCGCTGTTGGCGGCGATAACTGCGTTCAGGGCGGTTGCTCTCGCCAGCTGCGTCCGGTTCAACGGATCGATTTGTCTGGCCAGTACGATCATCGGATCCGTCGATGCGGTGATTGCTGCCGCTCCGCCTTGAACCAATTGCTGTCTGAACGCTGGATCCCCGATGCGCGTGCCGCGAACAAGGGCCGCTGCCCGGGCCTCGGGAGTTTGGCCGTTCAATGCCACTCTCAGGAATTGATCATTGGCGGGAAGCTCGCTCTGCGCTGCGCGAAGTTGCGCGGCGATGGCGAGTCGCTCGAAAGCCGTATCGATCGGAGTCGGGGCGAGAATCTGTCGCTTTATGTTTTCCAGACCCGCACCGCGGTATTGCGCCAGGCGCGCGGAGTCAGGCGCGTTCGCGAATAAACCCACACGAACGAGTCCGGCGGCCAACTGCATCAGATTTGATCCACCGCCAAAACCGTAGTAACGCAGTTGCGGGCTGAACGTCGCGAGCTCCCGCTGTGCGCTGGCGATGGCGTCGAAACTGGCGCCGTACTGTGCCTGCAGTTTCGGATCGGCGGCGATGCGCGCCCGCAGCTCCTGCTCAAAGGCTCGTTTCTTTGCCATGCTCGCTGTATCGAGCAAGCCCGCGCGATAGCCTGTCACTGCCTTCTGTGAATTGGCGATGCCGAAAACGTCATTCTGATAACGCCGAGCCGCCGACGTGTCGGTGCGCTCCAGCTCGGAGTAAATCCCGAGCGCGCGCTTGTACGCAGCGAGAGAAGCTGGGTAACCGACGTCGCGCAGGTACTCCATCTGGGCGATGGTGTTGAGTCGTCCCGTCGAGCCCGGATTCCCGACGACGAACACCAACTCGTTCTCCGTCGCACCGGCCGGACTCCACTTCAGATAATCCGTCGGACTGTACGGCTGACCGTTCTCATACACACGGAGCAGCGTCAGGTCGAGGTCGTAGCGCGGATAAGTAAAGTTGTCGGGATCTCCACCGAAGAAAGCGATGTCGGCCTCCGGAGCCATCACCAGGCGAATGTCGTTGAAGCGGCGGTAACGATAAATCGAGTAGATGCCGCCCTGGTACAGGCTGACCACCTGGCAATTCAGCTGCGTCTGCTGATTACACTCTGTCTGGATCTGATTGATAATCGCGGTGCGCTGCGATGCCTGCTCGGCCGGTGTACTCCCGGTGATCGCGCCGCGCACTCTGTCGGTGACGTTCTGGATCGATTGCAGCTGATCGACGTAAAGCCCCGCGCATTTCTTTTCGTCAGCCAGCGTCCGTGCTGCGAACCCCGTCTGGATGTAATTTGAATCGGGAGGGGACGACGAAGCCGTGCACTCGCGGCCGCAGTGATGGTTCGTCATGACGAGCCCGCGCGCCGAGACGAATGATGCTGAACAGTTCGGCAACCGCACCGATGCGAGCCGGACATGGTCGAGCCACTTCTGATCCGGTGCGAATCCGTATGTGCGCCGCCAGTAGTCAAGAGGTGGGGCGTCGAAGGTCCACATCGTGCCGAACTCAGGCTGGTAAGTCGGAGCGGACAGCTGCGGTGTCGCACTGGCGCGGCGCTGTGCGGCGGTCTGAGCGGTAGCCTGGCTGGATACCGCGAGCGCGGAGGCGAGAGCCACCGCGCGAAGCACGGATCTACTCGTCAACATTTTCGTCGTCCTGTTCGGATAGGTTTCGCTGGCCCGAGTTGCAAGATGCCGACCGCCGTGTACTCGGCTTGTAGCTACGACGGGTGAGTTCTAGATTGCACGCACCCGCACAAAACCTTTGACCGAGCAACAATGTCCCGCAATCGCACCCTTCAGGAAACCACGACGGCCCACAGTCCATCAGAGGTCCTGCAGGCGGCAAAGGATTTCTTCTCACGGCAGACCGGCGTCTATGCTGCATTTCCGGAACAGGAATCACAGTCTCATCTGACTCTTCGCGGGCAAGGCGGTGAAGAGATCGTGATCGCGGCGATTCCGGCATCCGGAGGCACGCGCGTCACCGGATCGACTTACCTCTTCGATCAGCAGGTGGCCCGATTTCTCGCGACATTGGCGCCGGTACCATTGGCGATTGCGACAGAGGGCGGGGTATGAATCAGACGACGCCGTTCGTGAACGCCATTCGGGCGCAGGGCAGTCCTTTCAAACTCGGGTCGGGCAGCGGCCAGGTTCTCCAGCTCAGGGCCCAGGTGCTCGAGGCCTGGGACGCGATCCGCATCGATGCCGACCCGGCCGCCTCCGTGAGGAATCTCAAGGACCTCGCGCTCAAGGAGCTCTATCCCGACGTGCGCCCGAACGACGAGTACGTCGTGAAGCTGCACGGCTTCGAGATCCTCGACGAGAACGCGCCGATTTCGTCGACCGCCGCCAGAAACGGTTCGATCTTCCTGATTACCGACCGCCGCCGGCGACCGGTAGAGTAACGTCCCGCCGGTGCGGGCCGCTTTCATCTCTCACAGCGATTGCGGCCGGCACGACACAGGCTGGGGACATCCCGAGCACGTCGGCCGCCTGCGCGCCGTCACCCGAGCGCTGCGCGAAGATCCGGAGCTCTTTCACTCGGTCGAGCACCTCGAAGGGCGCCACGCCACGATCGAAGAGATCTCCCTTGCCCATGATCCCGCGTACATCGCCTCTGTGAGGGTCATCGCCGAGCAGGGAGGGGGCCGCCTGGATGCCGATACTGTGGCGAGCAGCGGCTCGTGGGAGGCGGCGACCGCCGGCGCCGGGTGCGTCCTGACGGGTGTCGATCTATCAGTGAGCGGGGTCAACTCGCGCAGCTTCTCGGCTATTCGTCCGCCGGGACACCACGCGGTCCGAAACCGCGCTATGGGCTTCTGCCTCTTTGGCAATGTCGCCATCGCTGCCCATTACGCCAGGCAGAAGCACGGGCTGCAAAAGATCCTCATTGTGGATTGGGACGTCCACCACGGCAATGGCACCCAGGCGCTGGTCGAGAGCGAGCCCGACATTCGCTTCGTATCCATGCACCAGTGGCCGTGGTATCCCGGGACCGGTGCGGCCGACGACCGCGGTCCTCACCGCACCGTCTGGAACATTCCCAAATCACCGGGCATGCCGAGGAGCGACTACGTAGAGTCGCTCGAGCGTGGCATCGACGAGGCGACCAAAGGCTTTATCCCCGAGCTGATCCTGATCTCGGCCGGCTTCGACTCACTCGCAGGCGATCCTCTCGGAGGCTTTACTCTGGAGCTCGAAGATTTTGATGCTCTCACCCGCTCGCTGGTGGCACGCGCCGACTCCTGGTGCGAGGGCAGGATTGTAAGCGCCCTCGAGGGAGGATATGCACCAGAGCGCGTCGGTGAGGCGGCGGTGCGGCACCTGCGCGCACTCGGCACCTAGCTAGTAACTTTGAAGCCTGATGACAGCCTCGATTCGTCTGCTTCAGGACGTCAAACCACCCTCTGAGCCGCGGCTCTTCAGCTGCTACAGCGACTCATCGGGAAAAGCCAAACAGAATCTGAGCCGGGATGAAATCGGTCGCCTGCTCGCCACAGGCAGCGGAACGTTATGGGTGGACATCGATACCCGCGACGAAAGTCAGGTTGCGATCCTGAAAGAGATCTTCGAATTCCATCCTCTGGCGATAGAAGAGGCTGTGAATCCAAAGGCGAGGGTAAAGCTGGAGGAGTTCGACCAGTACATCCTCCTCATCGTCCGAACCGTCGCCTTTTGCGAGACCACCGACGATCCTTACGACCTCGAGACAGTCAACATCGCTTTCTTCCTCGGTAAGAACTACCTGGTCACGGTGCACGGAGCTGACACCAATCCTGTCGCAACAACAGAGGAGCTATTGGGAAGGAAGCCGGAGCTTGCCACCCACGGTCCGGCGAGGCTGATGCACGCTATTGTGGATCAGGCCGTCGACGCGTACTTCCCGGTTATCGAACGCCTGGACGACTTCATGGACAGCCTGGAGGAGAAGGTTTTCGGGCGATTCGACCAGGATGCGCTGCGAGAGATATTCGCCGTCAAGCGCCTGGTACTGAACCTGAGGCGGCATATCGCGCCGGAGCGGGATGCGCTGAGCGTCCTGACCAACCGTCCGAGCACCATGCTCACGCCCGATACCCAGATCTACTTCCGGGACATTTACGACCATGTCCTCCGGATTTACGATTCCCTGGAGAATTACCGGGACCTGATGAGCAGCACGCTGGACAGCTATCTAACGCAGGTCTCCAATCGTCTAGGTATGGCGACCAAGGCCCTCGGGGTGGTCGCGACGGTCACGCTTCCGTTCGTGGTGGTGAGCGGAATGTGGGGGATGAATTTCGAGCATATTCCGCTTCACTCGAATCCGCACGGCTTCATGATTCTGTTGGTGGCGCAGCTCGCGCTTGGTCTCACAATCCTCGCTGGTCTCAAATGGCGCAAGCTGCTGTAGGCTCATTGCGTTTGTATGGCGTCGCCGCCGTGGAGTCGGGCCAGGTCGCCTCGCTCGCGGCAGACACTTCGCTCCTTCATTACCGCGCTGTCGCCGCCATCGTCGAACCAGCTGCCTACACCATCACCACGGTCGACGATGAATTAATGGCCAGATACGTCGACGTGTTGGAGAACGCGCACTCGCACGGGACTGTGCTGCCGGCGCCGCCGGGCACCGTCTTCCAGTCGCAGACAACACTGATGCGTTGGCTCGAGCTCCATTACTTCACACTCACTGAAGCTCTCGCCGTGGTGGAAGGTCACGCCGCGGCACGGGTGAGCATCACCACATCGCCCGACAAGAACGGCGACGAAGCGCAGCACAGTTTTGCGGCGCTCGCCGCGGAGAGTCTACGACTGCTCCGGAGTCAGGCTGCGGCGACGGTGACACTGCCGAAAGCGGATGGTGACGAGGAAGAGGGCGTGGTCGCCCGTGCCTCATTCCTCGTCGACAGTCAGCGCTGGCAAACTTTCAAGGACACCGTGTCGAAGGAGGCACTGCGTCAGCCGGCACTCGATTTCAAGGTGACCGGCCCGTGGCCTCCTTACGATTTCGTCCGCATGCAGTTCGGGGGCTGACGATGTTTTGCACTGATTGCGGTAGCTGGAATCGCGGCGAGGCAGCCCGGTGCGTGCGTTGCGGGATACGCATGCCCGAGAGCTCGGACAAGCGTCAATCGCCGCCCGATCCTTCAGTCACCGCGCTGCGTCAGGTGACGGGCGGGCGCTATACGATCATGCACCGCGTCGGCGAAGGCGGCATGGCGAGCGTCTACTACGCGCTGAACGTCGCTCTCGATTCTCCGGTGGTGATAAAGGTTCTCCATCCGCACCTGGCGCGCGAGCACGAGATGCGTGAGCGCTTCAAGCGCGAAGCGGAGTCTGCCGCGCAGCTGATGCATCCCCACATCTGCAAGATCATCGACTTCGGCATGGTGGACGATCACGTCTTCCTCGTGATGCCGTATATGGCCCGCGGCACACTGAGCGATCGAATTGGCGGGCATCGCTCGCTGCCGCCCGAAACGACCGCCGCGGTGGCAGCGCAGGTTGCGACCGGGCTCGACTACGCACATCGCCGTGGCCTCGTTCACCGCGACATCAAGCCTGACAACATTCTCTTCGACGAAGACGAGAATGCTCTCGTGACAGACTTCGGCATCGCCACCGGGCATTTCCGCAGCCGGATGACGGGCAGCGGAAACGTCATGGGCACTCCGCACTACATGTCGCCCGAACAGGCGCGTGGCAAGCTCCTCGACGGCCGCAGCGACATCTACGGCCTCGGCGTGGTGATGTACGAGACCCTGCTGGGATTCCCTCCATTCGACGGCGCCGACAGCTATTCGATCAGCTACAAACACGTCACCGAGATCGCGGTCTCTCCCGACGTCGTAGACTCGCGAATCCCTCAGCAAATGGCGGCGATCGTGATGCGGTGCCTCGAGAAAAATCCTTCCCACCGCTTCGAGCGCGGGAACGACCTGGCGGACGCGTTGATTAACTTTCTATCGACTGCGGCGGCGCACCACGAATTCCGAATGGCTCGTACCGCGCGCTCTATCCCCACGCAAGCAGTGGCTGCCGGATGAAGCTTCGCACGCCGTTCAACGCTTTACCCGGATTTCGGCTGCTGAGGCTTCGCACGCGGTTCAAAGCTTGACCCGAATTTCGAGATGAGGCTTTCGCACCAGACAATCGAGCTCAACCCAACGCATCCGTTCGTCATCGCGCGCGGCGGATATGCGCATCACCGGAACGTCATCGTTCGGCTCATTGACGACGACGGCGTCGAAGGTTTTGGGGAAGCGGCGCCCAATCGCTATTATGGCGAATCCGTTTCAACTGTCATTGCCGCTCTCGGACAGTTCAAGCCTCTCCTCGAGCGGGCCGACCCCTTCGCTCTGGAATCGATCGAAGCAAGCCTGTATCGTGTGCTGCGCGGGAACGCGTCGGCAAAGAGCGCCGTCAGTGCCGCGCTCCACGATCTCATCGGCAAAAAGCTCGGGCTCCCGGTCTATAGACTTTGGGGGCTCGACGGTTCGACCGCGCTGCAATCGAGCTTCACCATTGCGATCGCCGAGAATCACGAGCTGGAGCGTCGTGTAGCTGAAGCGCGCGATTATCCGATTCTCAAGATCAAGCTTGGCACCGATCGGGACATGGAGATTGTGCGGATCGTTCGGAACGCCGCGGCCGACAAACGTCTGCGCGTGGATGCGAACGCTGCCTGGACGGCAAAGCACGCCGTCCGCATGAGCGACTTCCTCGCCGACAATCAAGTCGAGATGCTTGAGCAGCCGGTGCCGGCGAACGACGTTGAGGGCCTGCGATTCGTGCGCGAACGCTCCAAGCTGCCGGTTTTCGCTGACGAGTCGTGTCTCGTCGCTACTGATATTGCGAAGCTCGCGGGGGCCGTCGATGGAATCAACATCAAGCTGGCGAAATGCGGCGGTCTGCGCGAAGCGCTGCGGATGGTCCACGCTGCGCGCGCGCTGGACATGCAGGTCATGGCAGGTTGCATGATCGAGAGCTCGCTCGGCATTTCGGCGATCGCCCAGATATCGCCGTTGCTGGACGCGGCCGACTTCGATGGCGCGGCGCTGCTCTCCAACGATCCTTACATTGGGGCGACCATCAAGGGAGGGTCCATCCAGCTCCCCGACGGGCCAGGACTTGGCGCGACACCGGCGCCTGCTGTCGATCTCTCTGCGGCTTTCCAAAGTGCGTGAGACGGCGACGCGATTCGTACAGGTCGCGCTGCCGCTGCCGCTCTTCCAGACATTCACCTATGCAGTTGAAGACGGCCTCGCTAACCCGATAGCAGTCGGTTCACGCGTGGTTGTGCCCCTGCGCAATGACAGGGAAGTCGGGATCTGCGTCGGGCTGACCGATATCAGTCCGCTCAAGAAAAAGCCAAAGCCGGTTCTGGAATCTCCGGATGCGCTTCCCGCGGTGGGCGGCTCGTTGCTGGAGCTCTGTCGATGGATGGCCGACTACTACATAGTGCCGCTCGGTGTCGTACTCCGCACCGTTCTTCCGGCAGCGTTAACCGGAGCCGACGCTCCGACGCCGGCGCGGAAGACCCGGCGAATTGTGAAGATCGGCGCCGACATTCCCTCGCTGCTGGAGCGCGACAAGACCTTCGCGCGCTCCAAGCAGCAGCGCGCGGTGTTCGAGATGATCGAGTCGCAGGGCGGCCGAACCTCTGTCGAGCACCTCAATGAGCAGCTCGATTTTTCCCCGGCCGTCCTGAAATCCCTGGAGAAGCGGGGGCTGATCTCTTTCGAGGAAGAGGAAGTCGAGAGGGATCCGTTCGCCCAACGCGGCGGAATCTCGTCGACGCGGCTGGTGCCGACGCAGATCCAGCAACACGCCGTCGACGAGATGGCGAACGCGGACCCGGGCACCGTTTTCCTGTTGCACGGAATAACCGGCAGCGGTAAGACCCTCGTCTACATCGAGCTGTTGCGGCGGGTCGTCGACGAGCGAGGCCAGACCGCCATCGTTCTGGTCCCCGAGATAGCACTCACCCCGCAGACCGTCGATCGCTTCCGCGCCGCCTTTGGCGACAGGATCGCTGTCCTTCACTCTGCGCTGAGTGAGGGTGAACGCTACGACGCCTGGCTCGCGCTCAAACGAGGCGACAAGCGGATCGTCGTCGGAGCCAGATCGGCTGTCTTCGCTCCACTCGAGAATCTCGGCGCCATCATCGTCGACGAAGAGCACGAGTCCAGCTACAAGCAGGGTGAAACACCGCGGTATCACGCGCGAGAGGTGGCGATAGTTCGGGCCAAAGCAGAGGGTGCCATCACGGTCCTTGGCAGCGCCACGCCGTCTCTCGAGACCTGGTCGAACGCGATGTCCGGCAAATACACGCTGCTGACGCTGCCCGATCGCGTTGGCGGCGGCAAACTGCCGAGCGTAGACGTCATTGATCTGCGCAAGACAGCCGTTGATTACACCGCCATGGCGCAAGGCGGTGTCGATTACGGCGCCGTAATACGCGAGCCCTTGCACGATGCAATTGTCGAGACGATGTCTCGCGGTGAGCAGAGCATCCTTCTCCTCAATCGTCGCGGCTACTCCTCGTTCATCCAGTGCATCGATTGCGGAGCGGTCGCGACCTGTCCGCATTGCAGCATAACTCTCACGCATCACCGCAATCCCGAGCGGCTGGTCTGCCACTACTGTCTTCACAAGGAAGATCCGCGAGCGGATTGCGCGCGCTGCGGTGGAAGGAATCTCAAGCAGCGCGGACTGGGCACCCAGCAGGTGGAGCGTCTGCTGGTGGAGAGATTTCCATCGGCGCGAATTGCCCGCATGGATGTCGACACCACCAGCGGCAAATGGGCGCACACTCGCATACTTGATCGCGTCGCCGCCGGCGAGGTGGACATCCTGCTCGGCACCCAGATGATCGCCAAGGGCCTCGACTTTCCGAATGTCACCCTCGTTGGGGTCGTCGACGCGGACGTTGGAATCAATCTGCCCGATTTTCGCGCGTCCGAGCGTTGCTTCCAGCTCCTGAGTCAGGTCTCGGGCAGGGCGGGCCGCGGCGCCAAAGGAGGGAAGGTTCTGATCCAGACCCGACTGCCCAACCATCACGCCGTGCGGTATGCTGTTGCTCACGACTACACCTCATTCGTCCGCGAAGAGCTGCAGGGTCGAAAAGATCCACCTTACCCGCCCAACGTTCGTCTGGCGAACATCGTCTTCAGCGGATTGGTCGAAGAGTCGACTGCCAAGCTCGCGATCGGCGGCGGCGAATGGCTGCGCGAGCTGATCTCAACGCGCACCGGCGACGAAGTCACTGTGGTTGGTCCTGCCCCGTGTCCGATCGAGCGAATCAAGAATCGTTGGCGCTGGCACGTGCTGTTGAAATCAAATCAGCCCGGCGAGCTCACCAGAGTCAGCCGATATTTCATGGAACGCTTCGACATTCCCTCCACCGCGCAGCTGAGGGTCACCCTCGACCGCGATCCTGTGGCTCTTCTCTAAAAGCTGCGGATTGCGGACTGCTTCTGATCAGTTGCCAGCTCTCAGTTCTCAGTGCTGTTGTCGTCGATTCGCAGTAGGTGTCCCAATCCGCAATCAGTCGATGCGATCAGCAGTTTCACTTGGTCTCCCAATCCGAAGCACTTAGTCCGCTATCCGCAGTCCCTTATCTTTAGATCTGTGACGACTTTAAGGCATCCCGATTTCAACGCCCCCGAGCTGGCGAACGCGCCCGACGCCAGGTTCGTCGCCGCTCCCGCTGACGGCGTGCTGCCTGAAAACTTTTTCTCCACCACCAATCTTCCGACTTACGTGAGGATTAGAGGCTCGTGGCGCATGCCTCGCGAGCCGAGGATGGATTCCGCGCTTGTGCTCGACAACGACGAGCTGTGGATCAGGGAGGGGCGTCGCCTGAAGAAGGGCGACATGGTAGCGGTCGGGAGTGCCGAGGATGGCAGCGAGGGAATCTTCGTCCATACCTCCTCCTTCCTTGGCGATGAGGAAGGCGAATTCAAGTTCATGACAAGCGAAGTCTCGCGCGAAAAGCCGATCGACTATTCGCAGATGGCGAGAATCCTCATTGAGGAGCGCGAGCGGGGCGGGTATCCGATCTGGGTGACGGGCCCGGCGCTTGTCCACTCCCGCGCTCGCGCCGACATGGTGTGGTTCATTGAGAATGGTTTCGTATCAGCGTTGCTGGCGGGGAACGCCGTCGCAGTGCACGACATCGAGGCGTCTATTTTCGGGACCACACTCGGAATGACGCGAACTGGCGAGGCCACCTCGGGCGGACATGGCCTCCACATGCGGGCCATCAACAAGGTTCGAGCTGCCGGCTCGATCAGCAAAGCCGTGGAGCAGGGAACAATCACCGACGGGATTATGCACGCCTGTGTCCTGAAAGGCATCCCGTTCGTGCTTACCGGATCCATTCGTGATGACGGTCCACTTCCGGAAGTCATTACCGACACGCTGGCGGCTCAGGACGCCATGAAGCGTCACACCACCCGTGCAACCATGGCCGTGCTCATTGCTACGGCCCTCCATGCCATCGCGACGGGCAACATGCTGCCGGCCTTCGTCACGGAAAAGGACGGATCCATGCGCGAGCTTCCCACGATTTGCGTGGACTCCTCGGAGTTCGTAGTCAGCAAGCTCAAGGATCGCGGCACCCATCAGGCGTTCGGCGTAGTGACAAACGCCCAGGATTTCATGCACATTCTCAAGCTCTACGTCGAGCGAGAGCTGATGGATCGAAACAGCGGGAAAACCGCCGGGCAGACTTCAGGAGCAAGGGCGTGATCGAAACCACCGAACGGTTTTTGCGCGATATCGCCGGCCAGATCGGCATCGACGCCGTGGACGAGGTCAGATTGTTTCCGCCGCTTCGACAGTCGGGAGTGGAGACGGGAGTCGCTGTCGTCGCGGCGATTCCCCTGCCTCCAGAGCCCGCGCATCGCCACGAGCCGGACGAGCCGCCGGAGGCCCTGAGCGAAAGCGCGGGCGACGAGTTCCTGCCCATCGAGGAAGCGGACCGCGAGATAATTGTCCATCGGCATACGGTCTTTACCGCGCGCTATCGCCACACTCTCAAGGGGCCCGATCGCGGGAAATGGGAGGTCGATGTTCGCGCGGAAGCTGACGCCCCCCTCGTAACGCTCGACCAGGTGGTCCGCGGCGTGATGAAACGCTCCGGCGAGCCGTTCGAGCCGGAAAAAATCTCTGCATCTGCTTTCAAAACCATCGTCGCAGGTACCGCGGCGCTCTGACCTAGGTGGTACGAACCACTGCCTGCGGCGCCATTGGCGTCAGACGCGCCGCAGAAGCCGGAGCATTCTCGGCGTTCGCTGCGGCATACCGCGCCAGAATCGTGCGATGAATGTCACGCGCGTCCTCCAAAACCTCGCCGCCCAGGCCAAGGCGTTCCGGTGAGATGAGGAACGGGTAAACCTGATCGCCGCCCGCGGAGCCGTGCGCACCGACCTGATCGTCGAACGAGACGATGTCATAACCATCGTAAGCGCCGAAGAGCACGCAGTCGCCCGCGTTTGGCTGCTGCACCAGGGACTCGATGGCGCGCAGGACGTAGGATTCGCTGCCGAAGAGATCCAGGGGATTCTCGCCCGACAGGATCTCCAGCTCACTGTCGCGTAGCGTCGCGCGCCCACGCTTGCTCGCCAGATTGATCCCGTCGTCCGACACTGTAGCGACGAGGCCGATTCCGGGATGTGCGACGAGGCGTTCGTACAACTTCGCCCACCTTTGATCTGCGCGAATTTGTTCCAGCGACAGCCTTTGCTCGACATCGGCGAAGTAGACGAGCGCGAGGCAGGAGCTGTATGTCACAACGACGTCGTTGGCTCTGTCGACGCGGTATTTCTCCGGGAAAATAATCTCGCGTAGGCCGTAACGACTGCGCAGCCAGTCTCGAAAGCGACGGACGCTGCTTCTCGCGCCGAAGGTCGCAGGCGTCAGCTGCGCGAACGCTTCCACGACCTCCGGGCCAATATCAGCGTACTCGGTGTCCACAGCGTAGCTGGCGAGGGCGCGCGGCGGCTCGTGAGTAATCGTCTCATCGAGAATGGCCTGGACGGTTGTCCCCAGTGATTCACCGTACTGGACACGATAACTGAGAGCCGGCGTCATCCCATGATCGGAAAGGATCACCAGGTCATAACCCCGCCCTCCGGCCTGCTGGGCCATTCTCCAGATCTCGGCGATGCGAGCGTCGGTCCGGCGGAGATCGGCCAACGCCTGCTTGCTCGACGGGCCGAAATGGTGCGCGAGCTCGTCGTACTGCATGAACGTGCTGTAGATGACGGGCACGCCGAGGTAAACGTCGAGTAGAATCGCCATCGTCTGCAGCTCCCGCACGACGACGTTGCTCAGGATTCGGATGAATGGAAAGATGCCTTCCGAGTGTGTGACACGGCCGGCCAGCTCGCCGCGCGCGCGTTCCCACTCCTCCAGGAGCCATTCGAAGGCGCCCTGAAACAACATGCGCGCCATGCGAATCGGGTGGAGGAGAATGAGCAGTGCCATCCGCGTCCCACCGAGACGGCGATAGACCGACATCTTCTCGCGCGTGGCGACGGTAAAAGCCACGGTCTGCGCATCCCCGTCGAGCAGGTTCACATAGCTCGAGCCACCGGCAAGTGCGCCCGGCGAGTGGATCCGATCGCGGATGTACTGAACGCCGTGCGGCGCGTTGCAGGTAATGACTCGGCGCGCCGCTTTATCGTAAAAACGAAAAGCCGGAATGCCGGCGTTTTCTCCGTGAAACATTCCCGCCTGACAGTACGGCGTTGCCGAAGGAAGTCCGCAGAACCACCGTCTCATCGCGAAGCCTTCACGGAGCAGCCGGGCGATGGTCGGGCACAGGCCGAGCTCGAGCGCCCGCCGCAGGTCCGAATAGGCGAGCGCGTCGATCTGCAGCATGATGAGTCCGCGTTGTGGCGGCCGCGGTCTTTTCTCGCGCGCGAACGGCCGGTACTTCGTGCGATAGTACCATCGCAGAAGCGGACCGGCGCGCGGACGTGCCCGGCGTTCGGTTATGCCAGGTGGAGTTCTATCTGGCGTAACAGCTCGGCGATTGGGACCGGCTTGAGCAGGACATCTGCGCAGCCGGCGTCCATACAGTTGCGACGCGCCCTGGCGTCGTTGTGACCGGTCATCGCCAGCGTCACCCGCGGCAACGCGTCGCGCTCCCTGAGGGCATGCATGATTTCCAGTCCGTTTCCATCGGGGAGGGAGAGGTCGAGCAGCATCACGTCTGCGCGGGTTTTCGCTCCGCGCTCCACGGCTTCGGCCACGGTTGTCGCCGCATCGACCTCGTAACCGGCGTCGGTGAACAGCACTCGAAAAGCGTCAACTATGAGCGGGCTGTCCTCGACGATGAGAATTCGCGCTGCCATCAATCTGCAGCGGGGTTAAGCGGGAGCGTAAAGAAAAACCTGCTCCCTTTGCCGAGCTCGCTCTCAACCCAGATCGAGCCGGAGTGGAGCTCGACCAACTTTCGCGCGATGGCCAGCCCCAGGCCCGTTCCATGGTGCGGACGCGACGGTGATGCGTCGACTTGCGCGAACTCGCGGAAGATCATCTCATGATGGTTCCGCGCTATACCGCGTCCGGTGTCGCCCACCTCCACCCGAACGATGTCCGCGTCGTTTCCGATGCGCGAAAAGGCGATCCAGATGCGACCGCCATCGTTGGTGAACTTGATGGCATTGCCGATCAGATTGCCCAGGACGTGCATGATCTTGTCTCGGTCGGCGTAAATCGACGGCAGGTCGTCCCCGTTCAATCGCTCGATCGTGAGATGCTTTCTCGCGGCGAGCGCCTGGTTCAAAACCCGAACCTGATCGACGAGATCCGGCAGCGAGAAATGCGTCCGCACCAGATCGATTTGATCGCTCGCCGAGCGCACGTAGGTGAGGATCTCGTCGATCATGTCCAGCAGCTGGTGTCCGCCGCTCAGGATGCCTTTGACGCTGTCGCCTTGTTTTTTATTGAGCTCGCCGAGCATCCCGTCCCGCAGGATCTCCGCGTGCGTAATGATGGCCGCCAACGGGGTCCGCAGATCGTGCGAGATGTTGGAGAGGAACTGGGTCTTCAGCTCATCGCGCGATCGCAGCTCGTCGATGGTGCGCTGCGCTTCTTCCGAGATCTGCTCGAGCGTGACGACGCGCTTTCTGAGAGCGGACTGCGTTTCCTCGTCTGCCATGGTCATATTGTACCCGCGGCCACATCGGTTGCCAACGTGTCCGACTCCACAGAATCCAGCAATTGTTGCCGGCGCAGCAGTGACCAGTACCGTCCGCGCGCTGCCATCAGCTCGGCGTGCCGCCCCTGTTCGACCACCGTGCCCTTTTCGAGAACGATGATCCATGTCGCATCGCGGATGGCGCTGATGCGATGCGACGCGATCATCGCCGTTTTCCCCGACAATGCCTCGCGCAGCGCGCGGAGTATCTCAGCTTCGGTATGGGTATCGACGGCCGATAGCGCGTCGTCCAGAAGAACGATGCTTGGCTTTCTCGCCAACGCCCGCGCGAGTGAGGCGCGCTGCTTCTGACCTCCGGAGAGATTGATGCCGCGCTCGCCCAGGATCGTTTCATACCCTCCTGGAAACTCGGATATCGTCTGATCGAGCTGCGCCACGCTCGCGGCCCATTCGCCTGTCTGGGTGAGACCGCTCGTCCCGTAGGAGAGATTGGACCCGATGGTCTCACTGAAGAGGAGACTCTCCTGCGGCACAAAGCCGATTTCACGACGGAGCTCCGCAGGGTCGATGTTTCGGGTGGCAATTCCATCGATTAGGATCTCCCCCTCCTGCGGATCGAACATTCGGGGCAGCAGATCGATGAGCGCGCTCTTCCCACTGCCCGTCGCTCCGACGACACCGAGTGTCGCGCCGGCGGGCACGCTGAAGCTGACGTTGCGCAACACCCAGCGGCGCTCGCCGGGCTCAGTCGACGGATAGTGGAAGCCGACGTTCCTGAATTCGATGGCGCGTCCCGTACGCGTCGGCGGTAGATGCTGTCGCGGCTCGACTGGCGTTATAGTCGACTTCACGTCGAGTATCTCTCTCAGCCGCCCCATCGACGCTTCTCCACGCTGAAAGAGGTTTACCACCCAGCCCAATGCGATCATCGGCCATGTCAGCATCGTCAGGTACATCCCGAACGCTACGAAGGACCCGACGGTGATCGTCCCTTTGATCGTGAGCGCTCCACCGGCGCCGAGCACGATCACACCGCCCAGTCCGCCGAAGAACGCGAAAAGCGGGTTGAGCGTACCCCATAACCGCACCAGCGACATGTTGAGAGTGAGATACTGGTCGTTGAGCGCGCCGAACCTCTCTACTTCCGCCGCTTCCTGCCGGTAAGCGCGAACGATCCTGGCGCCGGTCAGGTTCTCCTGGGCGTGGGTCGTCAGCGCCGAGAAATGCTCCTGTACCGCCTCGAACCGGTCGTGAATCGCCTTACCCATTTTGATGGTGAGAATCGGCAGGAAGATCGTTGGCAATAGCGCCAGCAGGGTCAGCCGCACATCTATCCGCAGCATGAAGTAAAGCGCGAAGAGCCCGCCGAAGATCGTATTGGTGAGATACATGACAGCCGGCCCGATCGCCATCCGCACCGCGCCCAGGTCGTTCGTGAGCCGCGCCATGATGTCTCCCGTGCGCGTTTGTGCAAAGTAGGCTGGGTCGAGCGTCTCCAAATGTGTGAAAAGATCATTGCGCAGATCGTACTCCATCCAGCGGCTGACGCCGTTCATCAGCTCACGCATTCCGTATCTGAATGCGCCGCCGATTATCGCGGCCAGGACGATCAGGCCGCTCAGCTGCCAGATCTCGCGCATTGGCGCACTCGAGCCGATGGCATCGATGGCGCGTCTCAGCAGCCAGGGAATGACACTGGTAATCGCCGCCGACGCGAGGACGATCAGGAGGCCCGATGCAAATGGGATCCAGTAGGGTTTGTAATATGGCGCTGCGGTCCGAAGGTGCTTCATATTACGTGACAGCGCAGAGGACGCAGCCTAAACGGCGCAGCTTCATATTTGGCATGTGGATTGCCGTCCACAATCATTCATGAGCTTGGGTCTAACCCAGGCCACAAAGGGAGGAGATTTCATGGTGCAATATATTCCGCGGTTGAACGCGACGCTGGCGTTGTCGGTGGCGCTTTTCGTCGGAGCATGTGCGAAGACCGACAACAACACCGCGGCTGCTGATTCCGCGCTCAACAAGGACATCCAGCTCGCAAATCGCGACACCGCCGCGCAGCCTGCGCTGACGGACGTTCCGGCGAGCTCCACTGCGCCGGCGCCAGCGGTTACCACGCCGAAGACCACGACTTCGAGGCCTTCGACTTCCACGAGCCGGACCACGACGCGTCCGAGCAGCTCGGGCAGCACGAGTGCCAGCAGACCAACGACTTCTGTCACCGCGAGCGGCAATACCGTCACCCGGACTTCAGCGGGGAGCGCACGGCAGGTCGGGACAATTCCGGCGGGCGCTACGCTCAACCTCGCGTCCGGTGAAAAGGTCTGCACCAACACCAACAAAGTGGGCAATCGCTTCAACGCAACGCTCACCAGCGCGGTCACCGGTTCGAATGGAGCAGTGATTCCTGAGGGCGCGACGGCCACCGTCGAAGTAACCGACCTCAAGCGCAGCGAGAACGCCAACGACAACGTCGTGATGGGTTTCCGCGTCGTCGCGGTCAGCTTTGGCGGTCACACCTACCCGGTCAGTGCCACGACCAGCTATGCCCAGGTCGACAAAGTCAAGAATCAGCCGAAGAGCAAAGATGTACAGAAGGTCGCAGGTGGTGCGGCGATCGGCGCGATTGCCGGGCAGATCCTCGGCAAGAGCACGAAGGCGACTGTCATTGGAGGTGCCATTGGAGCTGCCGCTGGAGCGGGCGTCGCGGCCGGGACCTCGAACTACGAAGGCTGCGTCAACTCGGGTGGCCGGATTACCGCTACGCTCAACTCGTCGACTCAGGTTCAAATCTGAGAGAGCCCAGGCGGTACCAAAGGCCGGCGTGAGAAATCACGCCGGCTTTTTTTTGTCTAGAAGCCGACGGCCGCACCGCCTCGATTTCGAGGGTCGTCAAGTCCCTCGTATCCACCCTTCACCCGCATGATCGACGCGGCCTCTGCGACCCCGCCGCGCTCGTAAACGAAATGCCCCATCGCCCGCAGACGCGCGACGACGGCGGCATCGAAGCCACCACTCTCCAGTTGAATGGAATCAGGAAGGGATTGGTGATGCATCCGAGGCGCGCTCATGGCGTCGGCAAGGCTCATGCGGTGATCGATGATGTTGAGGATGATCTGAGACGCCGCGGAGATGATGCGGGGACCGCCTCTCGCCCCCGTGACTAGCAGCAGCTGACCCTTCGGATCGAGCACGATCGTCGGTGACATTGCGCTCAACATTCTTTTCCCGGGAGCGATCGCGTTCGCCGATCCCTGGATCAGACCGAACATGTTCGGCGTTCCGGGCTTGCTCGTAAAATCGTCCATCTCGTCGTTAAGAAAGAATCCAGCGCCGCGAACGAACATCCCCGAGCCGTACAGATCGTTGAGCGTCGTCGTCGTTGCTACTGCATTCCCAAACCGATCCACCACAGAGTAGTGAGTCGTCTCGTTGCCTTCACGTATCTTCGACGCAAGCTCGCTCGTTGGATCGGCTCGATTGCGCGATATGGTTTTAGCGATGCCGCGCGCATACGTCTTGGTGATCAGCTCGACTGGTACTCTGACGAACGCGGGATCGCCGAGCTTCGAATTGCGATCGGTGAACGCCCTCTGCGAAGCCGACGCAACGGCGTGGATCTCCGGCGCGCTGCCGAAGCTTCCGGGCGGTCCGTATGCTTCGAGGATATTCAGCATCTCCGTGATTGTCGTACCGCCCGAAGACGAGGGAGGCATTGAGATGAGCGAGTAGCCACGATAAGTGCTCCTCAACGGCTGTCTCCAGACGGCGCGGTACCGCGCCAGATCCTCCTTCGTGATCAGTCCGCCACCGCGACTCATCTCGGCGGCGATAGAGTCGGCGATGCTGCCGCGATAAAATGCGGCGGAGCCGGAATCCGCGATCAGCGTGAGGGTCCGCGCGAGCGCGGGCTGAGTGAAGCGCGCACCTATAGCTGGCGCCGCATCGCTCGGAAAGAATGTCGAGCGCCCCGAGAAGTTCTCGATCCGATACTTCGCACTCGCGAGAGAACGTTGGAACGTCGAGTCGACAACGAAGCCCTGGGAGGCGAGTCGGATCGCGGGGGCGAGGACCTTGTCGATGGGCAGGGATCCGTATTTGCGATGCGCTTCCAGCATGCCCGCGACGGCGCCGGGGACGCCCGAAGCCTTGGGACCGATCAGGCTTTCTCCCGTCAGTTTTCCATCCGGGCCCACGTACATGTCACGCGTTGCAGCAAGCGGGGCGACCTCGCGGTAATCCAGCGCCTCCGCGCGCCCATCAGCCATGCGGATCACCATATAGCCGCCGCCGCCGAGATTCCCAGCTTCCGGGTACGCGACAGCCAAAGCAAAACCCGTTGCCACAGCGGCGTCCACCGCGTTGCCACCGCTTCTCAGAATTTCGGAACCCGCTTCAGCGGCAATGCGGCTGTCGCTCGCGACCATCGCGTGCTGCGCAAAGGACGCGGTACCGCCGGCCGGGAAGCGCCAGGTCGCCGGGAAATTGGCGCGAACGCGGGGCGGGATTGCCGGATCATCCAGAGCCCGCCGCACCGGACCCGCCGCGATCCCAAACAGGGATGCGCCGAAGACCGCGCCAAGGAAAATGGATTTGTTCAGGAACGGACTGCGGATTGAAATGGGTATGCTCACGGCGAAATCGGGAGAGAGTGAGTTGAAGTTTATTCGACTCACTCCTCCCCGTCAGCTACCGCCGTGACAATGATCGGTTGCCGAACCCCATCCGCAGCTGGATGCGCAGCCCAGGCATTGTGTTGGTATTGCTCACGCCGTTCGATTGCCCGCTGCGCTCGTGCAGCGCCATGCTCCAATCCCAGACTACATCCAGATTCGTCCGCTCATTGAAACCGTACCCGAGTCCCCAGTCGAACGTGAACATCGGATCGATGTTGTTTCCACCCGCCAGTCTCGCTCCGTCCGAATCCCGTGTGAGATCGTTGTACGCGATTATTCCTGCGCCTGCCTCTACAACGGAGTGCAATCCCGCACCGGATCCGTAATGCAGCATACCAAGCAGCGACATCATGTTCAGATGCGCATCGCACCCCCCTGCACCACAGCGCGTTCCCGAAATGCTGCCGGGGAGCGGCGTCGCAAGATTGCTCGAGTAGACGAACGGAACTCTCGCGTAAGTGCCCGAGACACCAAAAGATGATCCGTTGGTCCAGCCTTTCTCGATTGCCGCGCGATACTGCAGGTTGGTCGAGTTCCCGAAATTCCACGTGCTCGCAGTCGCGCCGTCGTTGACTCCGTCTCCACGCACGCCACCAACTCCGCCCGACACCCAGTAATCGGGATCAGGCGTGAACACGCGGTGCGGTCGCTGACCGCCTGCAGCGGTCGCCATGCACACCACCATCAAAACTGCAAACGAGAAACGCCCCATCATCATCTCCAGAGTTGTCTTGCAATCGGCGCGAGGCGTCGGGTATGTTTGGTCGTGCCTCCCCACTGCGCCCTCGGCGACACGTTGATGCGAGCTGCAGCGATTTGATGCTGGACCCCCGCGAAACGGAGCGCCGCAACCCGCGTACCGCCTCCATCGATCTCGCATCCCCTCTCGAGATCGTAGACCTGATAAACGCGGAAGATAAGAGAGTTCCCGATGCCGTGGCCACCCAGCGAGAGCAGATCGCGCGGGCTATTGAGCTCGCCGAGGAAACGTTCCGCCTCGGAGGGCGTTTGTTCTACGTCGGCGCCGGGACTTCTGGCCGCCTTGGCGTCCTCGACGCCAGCGAATGCCCGCCCACCTTCGGCACCGATCCCGATATGGTGCAGGGAATCATCGCCGGTGGTCTTCCGGCGTTGACTCGGGCCCAGGAGGGCGCCGAAGACATCGTCGGTAACGGTGCGCTCGTCATCGACGAGCACAAAGTCAGCGAAAAGGATTTTGTGATCGGAATCGCCGCATCCGGTACGACGCCCTACGTTCGCGCCGCGCTGGAGCGGGCCGCCGAACTGGGTGCGAAGACTGGAATCGTCGCCTGCTCCCCACCGCCGCCCGATCTGGTCGCCCGCGTCGATGTGGCCATGCTCCCGATCGTCGGCCCCGAAGTTGTAACAGGATCCACCCGTATGAAGGCCGGCACGGCGACCAAGCTCGTGCTCAACACCATCACCACGGGTGCGATGATCCGACTCGGTAAAACCTACGGAAATCTGATGGTCGATCTGCGCGCGACCAACAACAAGCTCGTCGACCGCAGCCAGCGTATCGTGATGGAGGTTTGCGGGGTGTCGCGCGATGATGCGACGAAGCTTCTCGATCGCGCCGGCAAGAGCGTCAAGCTCGCCATCGTGATGCAGAAACGCGGCGTCACGCGCGAGGAGGCGGAAAAGTTGCTCCAGGATAACGGTGGCGTGGTTCGCAGGGTCACCAAAGACGCGCCGCCACCAATTCGCGAGCAATAGCGTGGCATCGGGCGTCGTCGTCGGATTGATGTCGGGAACTTCGCTCGACGGAATCAGTGCCGCCGTCGCGCGGTTCACCGATGCCAAAGACGGTCGCATTGATGTCGATCTGCTCGCCTACCATTCGCGGGCGTACATACCCGCGGAGCGCACGCGTTTGACCGCAGCGCTCGGGGGTGGCACTCCGGCCGAGTACTGCCGGATAAACTTTGATCTCGGCGGATGGCTTGCAGATGCCGCGGTCCAGGTGATGGCCGAGGCGGGAGTGGCGCGCTCCGACATCTCAGCGATCGCGTCGCACGGTCAGACGATCTGGCACGAGCCCGGACACTCGACCTGGCAGTCCGGCGAGAGCGCTGTGATCGCCGAGCGTACCGGTATCGATGTCATCAGCGACTTTCGCGTGCGAGACGTCGCGGCGGCGGGGCAGGGTGCGCCGCTGGTTCCGATCGCCGACGCGATGCTCTTCTCGTCCACCGAAAACTGGCGCGGACTCCAGAACCTTGGGGGCATCGGCAACATCACTGTCGTCCCGCCGCACGGCGCGATTGAGGGAGTGCGTGCGTTCGACACCGGTCCTGGCGTTGCCGTCATCGATGGCGTCACCAGGGTGCTTCGACCGGATCTTCCGTACGACGTAGATGGAAAACTCGCCCGCGCCGGTCGACCGCTGATGCAGATCGTCACAGAGCTCATGGCGCATCCCTACTTCGGAATGGAGCCGCCCAAATCGACGGGACGAGAGCTGTTCAACTCTGACTATGTGCAGAAGCTGATATCGGCGGCGCGCTCCGCTGGCGCGTCCGACGAGGATGTTATCGCTACCGCAGTCCAGCTCACCGCCGAGAGCGTCGCCGATGCTTATCGCCGCTTCATTCCGGAGCCGGTTCGCGAAGTTCTCGTCTCGGGAGGCGGAGCCAAAAATCCCGCTTTGTTCGACGCAATCAGCAAGGCGGCAGCGCCTATGGTCGTCCGCCATTTCGACGAAATCTTCTTCGACGGTGAGGCGAAGGAGGCGGTGGCCTTTGCATTGCTGGGATACCTTCATGTGACGAACCGTCCCGGCAACGTTCCCTCCGCCACTGGCGCTCGCGGCCAGCGAATCCTCGGCAAGCGTACGCCCGCGTGAGCGAGATCGCGGAGCTCTTTTACCCCGCAATTCGGTGGGATTCCGCCACCGGTTATGAGGAGCAGCGGGCAGCGATCGACGGGGCGCTCAAACTTGGCGTTGGGGGGTTCATACTGTTCGGTGGTCCGTCGGAGCATGTCGCAACACTTACCGAGGATCTCCACTCGAAATCGCGCGTCCCGCTATTGATTGGGGCGGATCTCGAGCGCGGCGCGGGACAACAATTCAGCGGGCAGACGGCACTCCCGCCCTTGGCGGCAATCGCGTCTCTCGAGGACCTGCAGGCCATACGTCGCGCCGCCGCAGTCACCGCCCGCGAGGCCCGCGAGCTCGGAATAAACTGGATCTACGGCCCGGACTGCGACCTCGACATCGAGCCAAGTAACCCCATTGTCGGCACGCGGTCTTTTGGCGCGGATCCCGAGCGCGTCGGTGAGTACGCAGCCGCCTGGATCGATGCGTGTCAGGCTGAGGGCGTCCTCGCTTCGGCCAAGCATTTCCCCGGTCACGGACGCACGACGGTCGACTCGCACAAAGAGCTTCCACGCGTCGATGTGTCGGCGGACACCCTTCGCGAAAGCGATCTCGTTCCATTCAAACGCGCAATCGAACGTGGCGTTGCGTCGGTGATGTCCGCGCACGTGGCATTTCCCGCATTCGATCCGACCGGTGCACCGGCAACGTTGTCGGCTCCAATTCTGACCGACCTGCTGCGACGCGAGCTCGAGTTCACCGGACTCGTTGTCACTGACGCGTTGATTATGGAAGGTGTGCTGGCGGGTGGTGAGTCGGAGGCCGTTGTCCGCGCGCTCGGCGCGGGCTGTGACTGCCTTCTCTATCCTGCGAATGCAGCGGAATCGGAGAAGGCGGTATTACAGGCGATCGAAGACAAGCGCCTGGACGCCGATGCGGTGCATCAGTCCATCGAGCGGCGACGCCGCTGGGCGCGCTGGGCCTCGCTGTCCCGCGATAGTAATCGACCAGCTCGTGACGAGAGCGGGTGGGCCGCGCAGATCGCCGAGGAAGTCGTCCACACTCTTCGCGGAAAAGCGTCGCGGCTCCCGCAGCCGTGGAACCTTGTCATCGTCGACGATGATGTCGGTGGCCCTTATCCCGCACCGTCGCGCGAGCCATTCATTTCGGCGCTCCGAACTGGCGGAGTGGAAATCGTCACCAGTGATTCTCCATCGACGGGTAACTCCGGTGCGACGGTGATTGCATTGTTCGGCGACATTCGAGCATGGAAGGGAAGGCCGGGGTTCTCCGATCACGCTAAGGAAGCTGTGCGGCGCGCGCTACAGGAAGCGACGACGAGCGAGCGCCTGATCGTCCAGTTCAGCCACCCGAGACTTGCCAGCGAGCTCGATGTCGACGCACCAATCATCTGTGCGTGGGGCGGTGAAGCCGTGATGCAGCGCGCGGCTGCGCGAGTGATGCTGCGCGAGCTCACTGGCGGCGCCGACAAGAGATTCGAAACGACCAGAGAGCGCCGGCTCGGAGGGGAGATGTGACGGACGATACCACCGAGAAACCGCCGCTGCTTCGCATATTCGGCCAGCCGAAGATGGCGACGCTGCTCGTCCTCGGCTTCTCCTCAGGGCTTCCTTTCTATCTGACCAGCAAAACGCTTCAGGCGTGGATGACGACGGCCAAAGTCGATCTGGCCACGATCGGATTCTTCAGCCTCGTCACACTGCCATACTCGCTCAAGTTCGTCTGGGCGCCGCTCATGGACCGCTACACCCCGCCCTTCCTCGGCCGTCGGCGTGGTTGGGTGTTCATCACTCAGCTGCTGCTGATCCTTGTGATTGCAGCGATGGCGCTGCATGACCCTCGCACGGGGCTGAAGATGCTGGCAGTGAACGCCATCGCCATCGCGTTCTTCAGCGCGTCGCAGGACATATCCTTGGACGCGTATCGCACGGACGTGCTCGAGAACCGTGAGATGGGAGCCGGCGCGGCGGTATTCGTAATGGGTTACCGCGTAGCGATGATCACCACCGGGGCGCTCGCGTTTTTTCTCGCCGACCGAATGACGTGGAACACGGTTTATCTGCTGATTTCACTCCTCATGGTGATCGGCATCGCCGGCACTTTCGCCGCGGGCGAGCCGGTCCTGAACGAGGCGCCGCCCAGGACGCTCGGCGAGGCAGTGGTTCTTCCGTTCACGGATTTCTTTCAGCGTACCGGCGTTTTGCGGGCACTGCTGGTCCTCTTGTTCATCGTCGTCTACAAGTACTCAGACAGCCTCGCCGGAAGCATGACCACGCCTTTCCTGCTGCAGGCGGGGTTCTCGCAGACGGAGGTCGGCGCGGTGTTCCTCGGGGTCGGGGTCATCGCCACTATCGTCGGAGTCCTGGCCGCCGGCGCGACGATGGCGAAACTTGGAATCAATCGGTCGCTCTGGCTGTTTGTGATCTTCCAGGGCCTGAGCAATCTCACGTATTACGGTTTGTCACTCAGCGAGAAGAGCCACGCCCTCATGGTTACGGCGGTCATCACCGAGAACTTCGGCCTGGGCCTCGTTACCGGGGCGATGACGGCGTACCTGATGAGCATGTGCAACAAGCGGTTTACGGCTACTCAGTTTGCGCTGCTTTCGAGCCTCATGGCAGCCAGTCGTGACATTCTCGTTGCGCCGGCCGGAAAGATCATCGAATCGATCGGCTGGCCCGGCTTCTTTCTGCTGACGGTGGCGATGGCTATTCCGCCTCTCGTGTTGCTGCCGTTCATCGCGCCGTGGTCGCGCGAAAACCCGATCGGGGCCGCCGCACATACAGGAGAAACGGTTCCCGCTCGAGCGGGCCAGTCTCAGGTCGCTGCGCGGCGGTAGGCTTCCTCCGACGTGCGCAGGCGCGCGGTGACCACGGTCACATTGTCCGGGGCGCCGGTGTGCATCGCTTCCTCTACCAGACCCTCGCAGATTTCTTCCGGATGCCCGATGCCGCGCGTGATTCTTCCGATCTCGTCGTTTGAGACCTGGTTCGAGAGTCCATCGCTGCACAGAATGAGATAATCATCATTCTCCAGCTTAACGCGGTAAAAATCGGTGACGACTTTCTCCTCGGGCCCAAGCGCCTGGAGGATGATGTTGCGGTGCTCGCTCTGCGCCGCTTCCTTCGCCGTCATCCGGCCCGCGTCGATAAGCCTCTGCACAAACGACTGATCTTTGGTCAGCTGACGCGCGTTTCCTTTTCTCACCAGATACGCGCGGCTGTCGCCCACCTGCGCGATGTAGGCTTCGCTGTCGAGGACCATCGCGAGGGTCGTGGTGGTGCCCATCCCGTGATGCTCGGGAGATTCGCTCGCCTTCTGGAAGATGGCCCTGTTCGCCGTATCAATTCCGCGCTTGAGAGCGGCTTCGACCGATTCGGGAGTCCGCTTCGGCACCTTGTGCCACCATCGGTGCAGCTCCCTGAGAATCTCCTCCGTGGCGATCGAGCTGGCGAGCGCGCCAGACGCGGCACCGCCGACGCCGTCTGCTACAACGAGAATGAAAGGAGCTGTATGCACAGAAACGAGAGACGGCGCGCTCATTGTCGCGATGTCCCCCGTTTCGAGGTTAGCAATTAGAAAGGCGTCCTGATTGTCGTGCCTGATCAGGCCGACATTAGTGACACCAAAAATTTCTGCAATCAATTGTAACTCGAAGGAGCGTTTATTAGGTCACGGAAGATCAATCTTCCGATGAGGACAAAAGATAGCGCCAGTGGTCCAGCGGGGCACTACCCATGCGTATTACATAGACTCGTTTGGTAATCCACGTGCAACCAAGAAAATTCACGATGAGAGCGTTGACAATCAAAGTGTTTGCATGTTCAGGCGCGCTCGCCGTCGCTGCCTGCGCACCCGCGACCGGTCCCGCGGCGCGTGCTCCCGCTCCCGCCCCGATTCCGCCGCTCGTGCCGGCTACATTGCCTGCCGCCAACCCCAAGCTTCCGCCCGTGCCCGAAGTCCGGGGCCCGCTCAAAATCACCGTGTCTTATCCGAAGCCCGACCAGTTGCTCACCGTCAGGGATTCGAATTTCATATTCGGCAGTGTTGGAACTGGGGACGCAGCGCTCCAGATAAACGGTGTAGCGGTTCCTGTTTATCCCAACGGCGCTTTCATGGGCTGGATGCACGTTCCCCCCGACAGCGCTCCGCGCTACGAGATCCTGGCCCGCAATACGACCGAAGCCGCGCGCCTCTCGTTGCCGGTCAGGATCCCCCCGGCGCCGGACACTACTCACCGCGACAAAGTTCTCGGCGACACTCTTCAAGTGGCGCCATCTCCGGATACGGTGGCGCCGATTCCCACTAACGTCTACGTCACGCTCGGTCCGCCGTCGACAACGGTCAGCGATACGGATCGAGTGACGATCGCGCGCCCGGCGCCCGGGAACGGCCAGGAGTACAAGTGGTTCCTGTTTCCCGGAACCGTAGTGAAGATCACCGGATCGCAGAAGGCGAGCGGTGACGACTTCGTGCGCATCGAGCTCGATTCCAATCAGGTCGCGTGGGTGCTGCGCAGTGAGCTGCAGTCGCAGCACATTTCGCCGACATCAGCGACAGGTTTTGTTGGCGATTCGGTCGCTCCAGTGCGCCAGGTCGGCGCGGTTCGCCTCATACCGGGTCCCGATTGGATCGACGTCGAGATCCCGATAACCGGGCCCCCGCCACCTTATCTCGTGGAAGAAACGGATCGCACTATCTCGCTTTTGCTCTACGACGTTCGCGGGGCGCCCGTGATCTCCATGATGGCCGAGCCGGGCGACAAGTACTTCAACAGCATTAGCTCGACGCCGGAGCCAAGCAGGGTGCGGTACTCCATAAACCTGAATGGTGCGCCCTACGGCTACCTCGCACTTTGGCAGAACGGTAAGCTCACTTTCAGAGTCAGGCGGCCACCTCGCATCGCCGATCCTGCTTCGCCGTTGCGCGGACTCACTATCACCGTCGATCCGGGTCATCCGCCAGCGGGCGCCACAGGACCGACGAATCTTTACGAAGCGGATGCAGTGCTTGAGGTCGCATTCAAGGTGCGTGACATGCTCGTCCAGCGTGGAGCGAACGTGGTGATGACTCGAACCACTTCAGACCCGGTCGATCTCGGCCTCCGGCCGATCATCGCGCGGCGTGCCAACGCGAATGCGTTTGTGTCGATTCATCTCAACGCCTTCCCCGACGGCGTCAATCCATTTGTCAACAACGGGTCACTGACGCTTTATTTCTGGCCTCATTCGATTCCGTTGGGCATGGCGACGCAGCCGGCGCTCCTCGCCGAGCTCGGACTGCGTGACAACGGAACCAAATTCCAGAATCTTGCCGTGGCGCGTGGGACATGGATGCCATCGATTCTTACCGAAGGAGCCTTCGTTATCATGCCGGATCAGGAGGCGGCTCTCCGCACGCCCACGTATCAGACTGCGTACGCTACGGCGATAGTTCGCGGCCTCGAGACGTACTTCGCATCCCTCGCCCGAACGCAGTGAGATTCGCCGCCGTTCTCGTCGCGTTGTTCGTCGGCGCGGCGAGGATGGCACACGCGCAACTTCCGCCCAACGAAAACTGGCGGACGCTTCACACCCGGCACTTCCGTGTGCATTTCACGCCGACCCTCGAGGAAGAGGCGAGACGTGCGGCTGTCAACGCCGAGCGTGCCTACTCGGAGCTTTCGACCGAGCTGGTGCCGCCGCGGGGCACGATCGATCTGGTGGTCTCGGATAACGTCGACTACGTGAACGGGTACGCGACACCGTTTCCTTCAAATCGAATCGTCGTGTACGCCCACCCTCCGACTGACGCGTCGGGTCTTCGGAAGTACGATGATTGGAACGCGCTGGTGGTGACCCACGAGCTTACCCACATCTTTCACCTCGATCGCTCTCGCGGGATCTGGAAATTCGGGCAGGCGATTTTTGGGAGGAACCCGCTCCTTTTCCCGAATCTCTACGAGCCGCGCTGGGTGCTGGAAGGACTGGCGGTCTACTTCGAGTCGCGACTGACGGGCGAAGGTCGTCTCGAGAGCTCCGAGCACCTGATGACGGCACGGGCGGCGGCCCTCGCCGGTCGGGTGCCGACGATGCAGGAGCTCTCCGCTGGCACCTCCGCGTTTCCGGGCGGGGAAGTGATCTACATCTACGGCTCGCTGATGTTCGACTATCTGTCGCGCACGCGTGGCCCCGGCACTATAAGAAAGTTTGTCGAGCGCGGCTCTGGATCGATCATTCCGTTCATACTCACGCCGAGCTCACGCAGTGCCTTCGGTGTGTCGTTCCAGACAGCGTGGAAAGAGTGGCGCGATTCGCTCGCGCGCCAGGTCGGCGCGCCGCACGACGCAATGCCCGGGTGGCATCAGATCACGAACGCCGGCTGGTTGGCGCTGTTCCCACGCTGGATTGGCGATACGGCCCTTACCTACGGCGGCGACAAAGCTCGGGAGATGCCGGCCGCCTACCGGGTGTCACTCTCAGGTCACGAGCAGAGCCTTGGCAGAAGAAACGCGCCGAGCCCCAACGTGATGATGCCAGATGGAGGTCTGCTTTTCTCCCAGCCCGATTACCTCGATCCCTATCACATTCGCGACGATCTATTCGTCCAGCGCAACGGAGAACAGCGGCGACTGACGACGGGGGCGCGGCTTACAACTCCCGATGTTCGCGCCGACGGCGAGATAGTGGCGGTGCAGGCAATGCCCGCGACGACGAGACTCGTGCGCGTTTCCAGTGATGGCCGCCGCATCGACCCTGTAACTCGCGCGAGCCTCGATGTTCAATGGGCGGATCCGCGCTGGTCGCCCGACGGAAGCAAGATCGTGGCGGTGAGACAAAGCCGCGGCCTGTCGGAGATCGTGATCCTCGATGCCGAGGGAAAAACCATCGATACCTTCGGTGCGACGCGGGCAATCAACTCCTCGCCCAGTTGGTCACCGGATGGTCGCAGAGTGTATTTCTCGTCCGAACGTACCGGTCTGCCGCAGATCTATTTCGCGGACCTCAGCACGTTTGTGCCGCGCGTCATGCGAATCACGGACACGCAGACCGGTCTCTTCGCTCCCGAAGTCGCGCCGGATCGATCGCAGCTGGCGACCCTTCTCTTCGCCGCGGATGGCTTCCATGTCGGTGTCGCGCCGCTCTCGACGATCGCGCCGGTTATTGCCGACAGTACAAGCATCAGTCCGAGGGTTGGATGCGATAACTGTCTTGACCTGGTTGCTGGCCTGCCGCCACTGGGTGCTGGCGATACATCACCGTCGGCACCCTACTCACCGTGGCTCTCGCTACTGCCCCGATACTGGATTCCGGTGTTCCAAAGCAACAGCGACGACGGCACGTCCTTCGGGGCTGCCACCAGCGGCTCGGACATCGTACGCCGGCACGCTTACTCACTGGAAGTTCTCCGCAACAACCGCTTCAACGAAAACTCTGCCTGGCTGTCGTACCAATACGCCGGATTCGGACTTCCGATCCTCGACTTCAACGTGTCGCAGGATTTTTCCAACGGCCGTGTTTTCGGTAATGTCGCCGGTGTCAGCACAGACGTCGGTGATCTCAAGGAGCGGGACCGCACGGTATCGCTTCAGGCGAGTTTTGTCCGGCCACGTTTTCGTACTTATTCCGTCGTGTCAATTGGCGGCGAGATAGAAAAGACTGACTTCGCGACGACTCCTGATACGCTTCTCTCGCACCTGCCCGCGTTCTATGGAGAGCAGCGCACTGATCCGGCGGTGATCGGGTCGATTGGGTGGTCGAACGCCCAGCGCCCGGGCATCAGCATCTCCCCGGAAGATGGAATCACGCTGAGTGCCAGCGGTCGAGCGCGCTGGCAGAACGGCACATCGGGTGGGGCGACACAGAGCGTCATCGGAGCGGGCACGGGGTTCAAGTCTCTCGACCTCCCAGGCTTTGCGCACCATGTCCTTGCGCTCCGGGGCGCCGCGGGAATCACTGACGAGAAAAGCACCGATCGATTTTCCGCTGGAGGAACGAGCGGGACTTCGCTCGAAGTTTTTCCCGGCTATTTCCTCGGTGGCCAACGGCGCACCTTCGGCGTACGCGGCTATCCGGCCGCCGCCGAAGAAGGGATCCGCGCGTATTCAGGCGCGCTGGAATACCGTGCTCCTCTGTTCGCGCCTTCACGCGGATTCCGGTTCATTCCCGTAT